>NZ_JAGGDL010000054.1:0-17727 GCF_017653575.1 Pseudoalteromonas sp. K222D | reverse complement strand
GCGTACACAGCGCGAAATACAGTGATAGTATTTTGTATCGACCAAACTAACCTGACGTTTTCTTGCGATAGCCATGTGACACCCTGCTTAATTATTGCACTAAAAAGAGCATAGTTAATTACACTGATATTACAAATATTAGGGTGGGTGTCTGTTTAAAGAATTCTAGCCAGAGCTTAGTTAATCATGCTGATATTGCAAATATTAGGATGGGTGTCATCTTAAAGAATTTTTAGCGTCGCTTTTAAAAGCTTTAACATAAGAAAGTTACAAAACGCAGGTCGGTTAAGCTAAGCGCCACCCGAAGAGCGAATGCCACCATCACTCAGATCATTGTATATCAACTTAAAATAGCTCTCATTTAACATTTAAACCAAGCTAGTCTAACCAATCTCTTTCAGCGCATTTAACGCTGCTTGTGCTTTATCTGTTTGTACAAAAATATGGTCATGATAAAACGCAGCTACCACATTAGCGCTAATGCCATGCTCTGTCAGTTTGGCAGATACTGCCGCTGTTAAGCCTACAGCCTCAAGGCTGGAATGTACGTTAAGAGTAATTAAACTATATTTTCCCTCGTAAGTAATTCCTGCTTTATCGGCAGTTTCAGCCTTCAAAATAAGGGTTAGCCCTTCTTCTTCAACGTAAGTAGCAAGTGGGTTTAAATGAACATAATCGGCAAGTGAGCCTGCCAAACAGCAAAATATGTACTCACCTTGTTTAAGCACAGGCTGCATTGATTTTAATAATTCGTTTAACTCTAAAATTCCGGCCATGGTCGTTCCTTACAATGTGTTATTTAGTGACTTTTAGTTGCGCGACAAGCTCGCTCAATCGTGCAATTTTTATATTGCTTAGTTGTCTGTAATCAAAATACGGGCACACAATAATATTATTAATAGCGTCTATTGCAAACTCGTCATCGAGCCAATCAAACTGCGTTTGTAATTTACCGTGTTGGAGTAAATTTTTAGCGTGGGTGCGCCCGGCAATTATGTGCAGTTGGTTTTTATTGCTAGAAGCTTTATCTGCAGAAGTAATAGTAAGATTAGGCGCGCTAAACAGTAGGGCGGTTTTACTGTTTTTTTGAAGTAAAAATTCATCGCGATATTGCTGCCAAGTAGGCGCTTGTTTTGCAAATGAGTAATGCTCACTAGGCAGGGCAAACAATACTTTAGCGTATACGTTAAATACTTTACGCCAACCATTACCGCAATGTTGATTTATAGTATTTATTTGCTCATTAATAACGGGCTCTAGGCTGTTGAGCGTTTCGAAGTAGGGCATTGGCGGGGCCTTTGCTACATACACCGCCACGTTAAATTGCTCGTCACCTAAACCAATTAACTGCTTGCTCAAATTAGCCTGCCTTATTTTGCGCTAAAATACGATCGAGATTATTAGCAAAGTTTTGGCGATCGGTTTGGCTAAGCGGCGGCGGCCCGCCACTCATTTCTACGCCGCTCGAGCGCATGGTATCCATAAAGTCGCGTACATTAAGTATTGAGCGAATATTCTCAGTAGTATAAAGCTCGCCACGCGGATTGAGTGCTTGCCCGCCGTTGTCTATTACTTCACTGGCCAGTGGAATATCGCCGGTGATCACTAAGTCACCTTTAGCAATACGTTTTACTATTTCGTCATCAGCAACATCAAAACCCGAAGACACTTGTAGGCGGCTAATATATTTTGATGGCGGGATACGCATGGCATGATTAGCCACTAATATGGTTTCGGTTTGTGTGCGCTCAGCGGCCCTAAAAAGTATTTCTTTGATAACCACTGGACACGCGTCTGCATCTACCCAAATTTTCATGATTAAATCTTTAAATTGCTCTAGTATTTAATTGATCCTATAGCAATTTTTTTTAATCGGCTAGCAAACTTTATTATAGCTATTACGTAATATTAATAACCATTCAAAAAGGAGCTTAAATGAACAAAATAAAATATTTTTTACTCACCATTACACTATTTTCACTCAGTGCATGTACTAGTCCGCCAGAAGGGATCACTGCGGTTAAAAACTTTGACTTACAAAAATATCAAGGTAAATGGTACGAAATAGCACGGCTAAATCATTCGTTCGAAGAGGGTATGGAGCAGGTTACTGCTAACTATACTATTAATGACGATGGCACTGTAAAGGTAATTAATAAGGGCTATATTACTAAAGAACAACAATGGAAGAATGCTCAAGGCCTTGCAAAATTTGTGGGGGATTCTGACATAGGACATTTTAAAGTATCGTTTTTTGGTCCATTTTATGGGGCTTACGTTATTTTTGAACTTGAGCAAGCTGATTACCAATATGCATTTATAACGAGTTATAACAAAGATTACTTATGGTTTTTATCACGTACGCCACAGGTAGGCGATGAGTTAAAAGAGCACTTTTTAAAAACAGTTAAAGACTTAGGCTTTGCAACTGAGCAAATTATTTGGGTTAAGCAAAAATAAATGTAAAGGGGGTTTACCGTAAATACTTACCGCTAGAACAATTGTAATAACTATTTAAACTTAATGCTCGCAATAACTAAAATGGCAAGCAATGAGCTTACCATTTTAGTTATTTACTACTTATTTAAAACTACATTAGCAGATCAGTATTTTACTAACTTAGCCTAGTTTAATACTAAAAGTAGAGTAGTTAAGGCTGTTACAACCAAATTTAACACACTAAAAACTTTAACAAGCTGAGTTATAAAATTATAAAAAACCATTATAATTAAAGCACTTAGCGACATATAACCACAAAAAAGCAACGCACCATACCCGCCTTGATCATTCACACAAAGGAGCAGACTTAGTAAAATACTGATCCAAGCGGTAACTAGGAGGTATTTTCTTTGTAAATTAGTCGGCCGTTTTTTAAAAATATCTTTAAAATGATTAAATTTAGCCAACGCAAACGCGTTAAAAGCCAGCAAACAGAGGCTAAATTGTAATAACTCCATCATGCTTTTTGTCCTTTTAAGTCAGAACTAGTATTTTTTTTTATCGCTTTTGTAGTTGGCTTGGCAGTACGTAATTTTTCGGTTTGTATAAAAAACAATATGCCTGAGAGTATAAACAGCGCATCAAAGGTGAATAACGCCCACTGTTTATTTATTAAATAACTAACTATATTACCGTTAGTTGTTAGCGCATTAATTACAGGCACTGCTAAACAGGCTAGACCATTTATTGCCGCCATAACTCGCCATTGCACTCTATCACGCTTTATAAGCGCTACAATAGCCACCACAAGCCAGGTTAAAAAGAACGCCAACACTTCTTTATCAGCACGCCCGGCAACTTGTAGGCTAAGTACTCTATTAGCAATAAAAAACGCACAGGTAGCTAAAGGAAGCCCCATTAAAGTAGCTAGGTTTAATCCTTCTACTAATTTTAAGCCAAACGATGGGTGAGCATTTTTTTTCATTCGCTCACGTAAGCGTTTTGCCCACATAATGCAGCCAGAGGCAATCATTACACAACCCGCAATACCTCCTAAAAAGTAGAGCCAACGTAGTAAGGGTTCGGCTAAGCGCCCGGTATGCATTGAGTTTAACGATTCATAAAGCGCTTTACCTGCACTTAGTTCTTCATCGGTTTGGGCTACTAACTCCCCTGTGGCGCCACTAAATATTAACCGCGGCGTTTGGTCACGAAATGCTTTTTGTGGGCTAACTAGTACAGTGATAGTTGATGCTGCCATATTAGGATTACTTACCTGTACACGGCGAATATCAGCATTTGGCCACTTAGTATAAAGTTGATCTAAAATGCTATTTACTTTTACCATAGGCGCTGCACCCTGCGCTTTGTCAGTTACATTATTACGCGGGGTAACATCATTAAAAAAGTCTCGCATACCTTTGTCGTAACTAGTTTCTGCCGGGTAAGGAAACAGCATAAAGATTAAGGTAATTAACCCAGTGTAGGTAATCATTAAATGAAAGGGCAGGGCTAATACTGAGCTTATATTATGAGCGTCGAGCCATGTACGGCTGCCTTTATTGCGCCTAAAGGTAAACATATCTTTAAAAATACGCTTGTGGATCACCACCCCCGACACAATGGCAATCAGCATAAATAAACTTGCAAAACACACAATCCAGCGCGCTGTAATAACATCTATGTAATGTAAATCAAAATGCAGGCGATAAAAAAAGTTACCGCCTTTGGTTTCTCTAAAAGATGCAAGCGGCTGCATAGTATTTGGATCTAATTGCGTGTCTTCAAATTTACTTCTACGCTGGCCCGGCTCTTTAGGTTTTGCAAAGCCGTAGGTTAAGTAAGGTACGCGTTGTTCAGGAAGTGTTATACGCCAATTTGGAGCATTGCTTGCTTGAGCGTTTAGGTAATCAAAACCTGTAATTATTTGCTGTTTTTGGGCACTTATACGATCAGTTTGTGCTTGAATATTATGAATTTCGGGCTGATTCCATAAACTCATTTCGTCTCTAAAAAAGCTCAACGTACCAGAAAAAAAGATCAAATAAAGTAACCAACACACTAATAGCCCAACCCAGGTATGTAACCAGGTCATTGAACGAAAAAAACTATCCTTCATACCCAACCCTTTATTAGTGCTAATAAACTTAATTGTGCTGCAGTAGCTAGTAAAATACTGATCCATACTGTTTTTAATGACTTAACATAAAAAGCGTAAATAAATACCAGCGTATAAATTAAAATACTTAACGACACGCTCATCAAAACTGCATCCGCTTTATTTAGTGGCAAAATAGCGCTCAGTAGCGAACAGCTCACCGCAGTAAAAAAGTAGCCACCGACAATGGCAATTAAAAAGCGTAAACACACTTTAAAAGCATAACTAAAATGGCTTATGTGCTGAAATATCAAAAGCGGCTTTAATAAAAGCAGCTTAGTTGACCCTAAACTAAGTGATGAAGCCTGCATAATGAGTCAATCCCTTAAATATGGCGAAAAATAAAAGTGCTATTATATAGTTTATGAATGCAAAAGATAGTGATTCCTATTTGCATGCGTAAATTAACTTTAACTTAGTATAATATTGATCCCAAATACGCTTAAGCGCCTTGCTTGGTAGTTAACTTAGGTTTATGGTTAATTTACCCTTTAAAAATAGTAAGTAGAATAATGATGAATAATCACGAAAAGCTAAACTATGTAGAGTTTCCAGCCGCTAATTTAACCGCAACTAAAGCGTTTTTTAGCCAAGTTTTTAATTGGCAATTTACCGACTACGGCCCAGACTACACGGCTTTTAGCGGGCAAGAGCTTAATGGTGGGTTTTACCAATCGCCGTTAAAATCGAGTACTGAAGAGGGTGGGGCGCTATTGGTTTTTTACAGCAGCGATATTCATGCAACACAAAGAAAAGTAACCTTATACGGCGGTAAAGTAATTAAACCTATTTTTGAATTTCCTGGCGGTTGTAGGTTTCATTTTACCGAGCCAAGCGGTAATGAGTTTGCAGTATGGGCTGAAAAACACTAGGTTATATAACAGGTTAAGTGCATAACCAGTAATAGATCACTATTATACTAACTAGTAGTTAGGCACGCTAAAATAAACCGATTTTTTATCAACTCAATACCACAAATAACGAATAGAGGCCTAAATTTGAGTGAAAAACAGTCAAAAAAGATAGAATTGAATGAATTAGTAGCTCAAGTTAGTAAATGCGTGATCTGCGAGCCGCAATTACCGTTAGGAGCGCGCCCCGTTATACAATTTAACCCTAACGCCCGAATATTAATTGCAGGCCAAGCGCCCGGTATAAAAGTACACCAAAGCGGTATACCGTTTAACGATCAAAGCGGTGAACGCCTAAGGCAGTGGTTAGGGCTTACTAACGATCTGTTTTATGATGCCAATAACATTGCAATTTTACCTATGGGGTTTTGCTATCCGGGTAAAGGCAAGCCGGGCGATTTACCACCACGTAAAGAATGTGCCCCAGCTTGGCGCGCGCAGCTTTTAGCCGCCTTGCCTAATTTACAGCTCACTATTGTGCTAGGTAAGTATGCTCAGGCTTATCATTTACCCGACACTAAAAAGCTACCGCTTACTGAGTTAGTAAAATCGTGGCGTGACTATTGGCCAAGCCATTTAGTACTACCACACCCCAGCCCGCGTAATAATATTTGGCTTAAAAAGAATCCTTGGTTAGAACAGGAGGTACTGCCAGAGTTAAAAAAACGCGTAGCAGAGGTATTATTGTAGGCAAGTAGCTTGTTGCCGCGCACACCTAATACAAACATTTAAATAATTATATTTTCGTTGAAAATATCGCGCCTGCAAGCTTAGCAACTTCGAGTAAACCTATGGCTGTGTTTAAAGTTTATTGTAAGTGCGACTTTAAATCGCACTTAGTACTAAACGCTTTATTTTTACTGATTTTGCAACAAAGACAATAACTGATCTTTTGATAATTGCCCGGTGTTGCTGCTGCCGCTAAGTACTTTGTCGGCAAGGGCTTGTTTGTGCTCATGCAGTTGCAGTATTTTTTCTTCTATGGTGTTTTGCGCAATTAAACGATACACGGTTACAGGGCGTGTTTGCCCTAAGCGGTGCGCTCTGTCGGAGGCTTGCTGCTCAACCGCGGGGTTCCACCAAGGATCTAAGTGCAGCACATAGTCGGCGGCAGTTAAATTAAGCCCGGTGCCGCCAGCTTTTAAACTAATTAAAAATAAAGGCGCCTCACCTGCCTGAAACTTATCAACCTGTTGCTTGCGTTTATTGCTGCTCATGCTGCCATCAAGGTAACAATATGCTATACCGCGTTTTTTTAGTCGCTGTTCAACTAATTTAAGTACATCAACAAACTGGCTAAAAATAAGTGCTTGGTGATCATTTTCAAGTAATTCTTCAATTATTGCTTCGGCGGTGTCGAGTTTGCTTGAAGGTAACTTACTGTTTTCAATTAATAACTGCGGAGCAATACACGCACGGCGCAATTTAGTTAATGACGCCAATATAGTAATGTATTGGCTGTCTTCTTGGCTGGCTTGCTCAAGCGCGTTTAAGCGAGTGGCTTCGTAAAGGGCTTGCTCTTTATCGCTGAGCGCAAAAGTAAGGTTTATTTCGGTTTTATCGGGTAACTCGGTAAGTACCGTTTTTTTATTACGGCGTAAAATAAACGGCGCAATTAATGTTTTTAACGTATCAGCCTGCTGCTGATTTTTATCGGCATTACCAAAGCGCTTTTTAAACTCAGCTAATGAATGTAAAAAACCCGGCATTAAAAAGTTAAATAAGCTCCACAGTTCACCTAAATGATTTTCGATAGGTGTGCCCGAAAGCGCAACTTTAAACTGGCCATTAAGTGCAAAAGCAGCTTTAGCGCGAAGGCTTAATGGATTTTTAATGGCTTGTGCTTCGTCTAGTACAATATTGGCAAATTCGTACGCAGCTAATTGATCCCCTATTAAAGGTAATAAGCCATAACTAACAATTACTAGGTCATTAGCGGTAGCACCGGCTAGCACCTCATCAGTTGCGGCTGCATTATCAATAGTTTTAATATTGAGGGTAGGGGTAAATCGCGCAGCCTCTACCTGCCAGTTATGACATACCGATTTTGGCGCTATAACTAAGCTGGCACCTAAAGCACTGCGCATTTGTAATACGTTGAGTGTTTGTAGCGTTTTACCTAAGCCCATATCATCGGCTAAACAGGCATTTAACCCCCAGTTAGCCAGTTGCATTAACCATTTTACGCCAACCACTTGGTAGTCGCGTAATATATTAACTAAATGCGCGGGTAATACAGGTTCACTTGGGCGCTCAAATTTAGCTAAGCGCTGTTGCCAGTTTGCACCAAAGCTAACATCACTCAATTCTGCAGCACTGTGATACAAAGGAAGAGCGCGCGCATTAGCAATACGAAGTTGATCGTCGGGGGCGTTTTTAGTTTTACTTTGCATGCCCTCTAAGCGATTTAATAAGTTAGTTAGGCGCTGATCTAATAATAACGAGTTATTTTCGTCAAACTCTATAATACTGCCACGACGCGGGGCTTTAAGGAGTGTTTGCAAAGCAATAATTTGACCATCGGGGAGCGATAATTTACCACTAACACTGAGCCAATCGTTATCATCATTTAAATTAAGAGAAAGGTGCTTACTATTGGCAACCTTCATACCTTGGGCGTTTTCATCCCAACTTAATACTAGTGCGTTGTCTTTTTGCGCGGCTTCTAATTGTATTATGGCTTGGCTAATATCTTCTGGTAAATAAAACTGCTGATGCGCGCTGTTATACTGCGGATGCTCTTGATCGGCAAATACGCCAGCTAAATTACTAAGTAGATTTTTTAAAGCGCGTTTTTCTGCTTTTAAATCACGTTTTACAACGCTGTTATCGGCTTGCTCGTTATCGCTATAGGCTAAGGTTATTGCGCCTATTGCGGGCTCAACCCATGGGCCGTCAACACCAAATGGCATAGTATAAAAGTTAACGTCTATACCCATTGGGGTTAACTTAATTACTGCGGCTAAATCAACAAGCCCTTGGCGCACGTTATTAACCGCAGAAAACTCGCTGCGGCTACTGCTAATATAATGATCCTCCGACAAGGCCTCTAATGCCGCATTAAGTTGTGGCAGTTTTTCTTCTGTTAAGTTATTAGGTTGCTGAGCAAGCAGGCTATTTAGTTTGTGTTGTTTGTCGTCTACTACAAATACTTGGTAACTATTAGCGTGGCTGTGGGTAAGTAAAAAGTCGCCGTCTATGTCGGTAATTTTAGGCTGTATAATTAATTGGTAACAGTCGTTAATATTTTGCCCAATTTCAATTATAAACTCACCTTTGTTAAGCGTAACTAAGTTACCTTTAATATCCTCAAGCCCTTTGAAGTTAATTAGCGCTTGCAACACTGCGCTGGTTGCTTGTACTTCACTGTAACCAAAGCCCGCATGATTACTAATTACTTGCACTAAATTATGATCGGCTGGGCTAAGTAAATGTCGGTATTGATCATCGTCAAGATCATAAATATTTACTTTACGGCCTTTAGTCCATTCGCCTTTGCTGTTGTGTTTTTGCACTTTAGCTTGAATAATTGGCAGGTCTAAATGGGTAAGGTCGAGCTGCCAAACTAGGCGCTCATTTTGCGCTGGAGTGTCTATTTTGCTTATTTCATTTAACCAACGCTGCCATTGTGGCACGCGTTTAAAATGCTGTAATAAACCGGTATCTGGCAATGGCGTATCGTGCGTTAGCCAATTTGCTAAATGCGTGCATTGCTCACCTAGCCAGTGCTGATGCTGTTGGCTTGAATGAATTAATTGGCTCAGCAGTTTACTGTTGTCTCTAAGGGTATTAATTTGCTCTTCGCTACCGTGCTTTATTAACGCCAGTAATAGGCAAAAAAGAGGCGCTAGTGCGTTTGGGTTTGCCTGTAGGTTTGCAATCGTATCGTGTAGTAAGCGCTGCTCAAAACTTATTACTTGTTCGGGTGCTAGTAACAAAAACTCAATGGCTTGCGTTGTACTACTGAGCTCGCCGAGTTGTTTGTTATACCAATTTTTATGTGTTTTTAGCTGTTTTAAATCAGCTTCTGTACCACTGGCATATAAACACACCATATACAGTAAACCGCTTATTTCACACGGATAGCTACCCTTAACAAAGGTTTTACGATAAAGCGTTAACCCCGTTTTAAATTGTTGCAGCGCTAATTCTAAATGAGTGCCGTCAATGGCAAGGCTATTAGCCTGACTAAATATTGCTAAGTTACTGTGCGACTTATCAATGAGTAGTTCATTATAGTCAGGTTGTTGCAGCAGCGTAGCTAAGCTTTCGTTTAAATAAATTCGCTTACTTGGCTCAATAGCAGTTGCAGTACTTTTTACTATTGATGGCCATGAATGCTCAGCTGTTAGATTAAAAAACTCACCGCGAATAAAATGCTCTAAACATATTTGTTGCCACTGCGCGGGTAAAGCTAACCAAAGCTGCTTACTGTATTTTGATTGTGCTAGTAAATTAATAAAGTGATGATCAATTTCAGGCTCTGCAGATGACGCTAACGGTGAGCCTTCACTTTTTTCAATGCTATTAAATAGTTCAAACATAAACATTAAAGCACTGTCGTTAAAGCGGTATATAGTGGTTATTTGCGTTAAAAAGTTTTTAATTAAGCCAGGGCAGTACTCTAACAAACTTACAATTGCATATACGATGGCATCAATAGAAAGTTTATGATTTTGCCTAAACGGTTGCTCCCAAACCAGTGATTGTTCTTCTAACTCGCGGGTAATTTTTTTTACTTCGGCGAGTGAAAACGAATACCCGTTTATAAAATGATTAAATAGCAGTTTAGAAAATAGCTGAGGCGAATTTTGGTAGCTGTAAGATGAAGAACTTAAAAGTAAACTTAATAAAACACAAAGCTTTTTTTGATCATCAATCGTGGTTACTGGGGCAAAAGTAGATAAAGACATAAAACACTAAAATAAACACAAGATAACTGAGTATATACTCCCGCGCCTTTAGGTTACAACCTAAAGGGCTGCTTAACCGTTAAGGGTTAAATTTACGCCAATTAATAGCTGCTTACCTTGATTTGGGTATAGTTAATTACAAATGGTATACTAGATTTTTATAAAAACTAGCTGAGTCTAATGTTAACTATTTCAAATACCGTGACCATTGATGAATGGGAAGTCGAATTAACCGCAGTTCGCTCGCAAGGTGCCGGTGGACAAAACGTTAATAAAGTAGCCAGCGCTATCCATCTTCGTTTTGATATTAACCGCTCTAAATTACCCGACTTTTATAAAGAACGTTTACTTGCACTAAACGACAGCCGCATAACCAAAGACGGCGTATTAATAATAAAAGCGCAAAGCCACCGCACACAAGAGCTTAATCGCGAAGATGCATTTAAACGCTTAAAAGATCTAATTATTAGCGCAACTAAAGTAAATAAAGCCCGCAGAGCCACTAAACCGAGCCGTAATTCGCAGCGTAAACGCATGGATAAAAAAACCAAACACGGCCAAACCAAAGCGTTACGCGGCAATATTAAGCTTTAAAAGTAAGGCGTTGAGCTTCGGATTACGAGTATTGGGCGACGAGCCTATTCCTAGTACACGTAGGCGTTAAGCTTGCTGACGCGCGGGCGAAGCCCGAATATTTTCTTGATATAAGACTTCTTCTTTTTCTGATATCTATTTTATATGCGTCTGTTTTTTGTGTAATAGCCCATTAAGTAAATTATTCACAAAAAAGGGATGAGGCGCTGCGCTTTAAAGAAGAAAGGGAAGTGGGCTGCAAGCTCAGCGCTTGTAACCCAAAATCAGCATCGATGTTAACGCTAATCGTAGGTATGATGGCGTGTAGTATTAAATTTATTTAATAATCTATGCATCGCATACACCGCACTTAAGCTAATAACAACAGCCACTGTCACAGAGCTAAACCTATACAGCGCACTGTAAATCAAGTCTTGCCCCGGGGCTAACGACTGCCCAAATAAAATACCAAACGTGGTTAAAACACCAAAGCCAATGCCCGGCGGCCCCCCACCTAAAATATGAAAACGACTAAATATAAACGATAAAATCCACAACACAATAACAGGAAACAGTAAAAAGTCGGTATGGGTGTATAAAAATAGCTGCGACAAAAGTGCGGCATTACAGCCTATAAGCGTGCCAATTATACGCTGCCAACTGGCTATGCCTGCGGCTTTCCAACATAACGAAAATAAAATTAAAATAGATGCCGCCTGCGCCGAAATAGAGTCTTGTAAATCCAGTGCCTGAAAAACAATAAACGATAACGAAGCCACGCTTGAGCACAACAGCACTTCGTGACGAATACTTGCTTTATCTTTTGTTGGCACTGCACGCCCAGGGCGCGCAGTAACATCGGGAAATAAACCATGCATCAATGCTGCAATTACTACAGTTAAAATAATGGCTATACCGTTACTTAAAATAAGCGGATAAATACTGCTACTACCAGTTACATAGCTGGCAAAGTGTAATTGAATCGATAAACTAACCGCACCTAAGGCACCAAATAAAAAGCCACTTCCGCTACTCATTTGGTAAAATAAAATACAAAAGCAGGCAAATACAATCAGTACCATAAGTACCGGCAAGTGCGAAAATAACCCCTGCAATATAAGCACAACAAGCGCGCTAAATGCGGCACTGGCAAAAAACTGCCTAACCACAGATTTATTTAACGTTGGCACTAAACCTAATAGCAACATGGGGTAAACAGTAAAAAAAATCCCATTTGGCCAGTTCATTAATTTACTAATAGCAAACCCTAACGTGCATCCGCCGGCAATACGCAGCGCTTGGCGTAGGCCGTTAGAGTCAAGTTGTGGAGACTGGCTAATTTTTTGACTCATTTTGCCTCCACTAATAAATATAATGTAACCAGCTAATAAAACGTATTTGTGATGCGCCTAACCATTGTCCAAATTTTGACTCAGGAAGTAGTTGCACCGTAGCACGCGCGCCACTAGGCATATTAGCAATTAGCGCTTGATCGTTTTTTAATAACTGCAAATGAATACGTTGGCGCTGTGCGTCGCGTACCCAACGGTTACTGGTTTCGGTAGTGCTTAGCAAGCCATTGGCACTTAATTGGCCATCGCTTACACCCGCTTCAAAGGTACTAATTTTTGCGTCGTATACTTCACCGGGGCGGCTATCAAAAACCACTTTTGCTAAACTACCTGGGTGCATATTAAGCAGTGATTTTTCACGAAAGTCGGCTACTAAATCAGCCTTTTTAGCCACAATAGCTAACAAAGGTTGGCCACTAAGAGCATAAGCACCGTCAAGTAATTGCAAGTTGGCAACCACACCATCGCTTAAAGCACGTACTTGTGTGTACGATAAGTTAAGCTCAGCTTGCGCTAACTGATTCGCTCCATGGCGCAGCGCTAAGTTATCCTCCCCTGATGTGCCACGCGCTAAAACAGCTTCGGCTAATTGCGCTTCAAAAGCCGCTACGTTTGATTTACTTGCAGCAAAGTTAGCCCGAATACTCTCCAGCTCTTGTTCCGATATAGAGTTTTGCTTATAGAGCTTTTCGCCTCTACTTTTTAATAAGCTTTGCTCATGTTGTTTTGCTTTAGCTGCACTAATTTGTGCCTCAAGCGCTTTAACATTAGTATCAAGGCGTTTATTTTGTAATTTGGCATCATCGAGGGTTAGTTTAGCTTGTTCAACAGCCAGTAAGTAAGTACTTTGATCTATCTCAAACAATATATCACCAGCCTTTACCGGTTGGTTATTGCTAACTAACACCTTAGTAACACGGCCACTTATTTGCGGTGAGATTTGTACTACTGGGTGGTAAACACGCGCTTGTGGCGTTACTGGCAGCCAAATATCGGCTATAACATAGTATAAAAACACTAAAATGAATCCAACGAGTGAAAGCCTCACATAGCGCGCAAATTTTTGATCAGGTGTCATTGTTAACCTTATTAGAACTGTGATATTTAATATAATTTTTTGCGTTGTCTTCCATTTTAATTAAACCATGAGCCATTACATCTAACTGCTCATCGTTTAGTCCATTATAAAGCTGATTTTTAATATCAGTGATCTGTGCCTCTACCGCCTTTAATATATTGCGGCCTTGCTCTGTAAAATAAATTTTTTTACTGCGCTTATCGTGCTTATCAACTTGACGGGTAATAAGAGTAAGCTCTTCGAGTTGCTTGAGGGTACGCGTAAGCGACGGCATTTCTATGCCTAAACTATGCGCCAACGCTTGTTGAGTTACTCCCTCTTTCAGCATATTTATATGCACCAAAGCAATCCAACGCGATTGAGTTAAGCCTAGCGGCTCAACGGCAACTGTAACAACTTCTCGGCATAATCTATGCACTCGACCCATACTGCCACACAAGGTTAAATCGAGTGTTTCATGAAAAGGAACCGGTTTAGACATTTCAACCTCTAACTACTTAGCATGCTAAGCACTTTACCATTAGTTAGCATGCTAAGTAAATATTTAGCTAGGGTTTAGTAAAGGTTTAGCCGCTAAAACACTAGGGGTTGTTGATCTTTTAAGATTTAATTTGCAGCGTTATATTTGGTTTTAAGTAAGGCAGAGCCTGTGTAGTGTGGTTACTCCTATAAAAAGGCGATAACCACACATAAATACCAAACACGCCTAGGCTAAAAGTTAAGTAGGTTAGCAGGGGAGTATTGATCGGTAAGGACTTTTGTATTTTCAGGCCAATCGTGATTATTTTTTGTAAAGTGCAGCATTTGGCTAATAGCTTTAATATTTACACCGTAAGGCAATAGCTGAGGGGTTAACTCACTTACGCGTTTATTTATATGCGCTTGGGTAAGGGTACTTTTATTGCCGGCTAAAATAATACGATTACTGTGGTTTTTTCGGCTAACGTTAATAAAGTCGCCAAAAACAGCGTTATAAGTGGCCGACTCGTGCTCGTACAGTTTGCTCGATGAAAACGTATTGGCCGCAATAACGCCGTCACTCGCAAGCACACTTTTTAACTCTTCAAAAAACTCTTTAGTTAGTAAATGCTCGGGAATGTAGTCGCCATTAAATGCATCTAAAATTATCCAATCAAACTGCTGTTTTTTAAGCGCCGCACGTTTTATAAAAATACGACCGTCTTGTACTTTTGCCGTTACCTTAGTACTTTCTTTAAAATTAAAGTAATCGCGGGCCACTTTAATTACCGCAGGATCTATTTCAATATTTTCGATTATTGCCTTAGGGTAAAGCTCTGAAATGGTGTTAGACAAAGTGCCACCGCCTAAACCAATAATAAGTACTTTTTTAGGATCTTCTATTAGCAACAAGCTTGAAAACACCAATTTAGTGTAATTAAAAACTAACTTTTTTGGCTCGTTAATATACATGCAACTTTGACTACTTTGGCTAGATTTTTCATCAAACTTTAAACAGCGTAAATTACCGGTTTCTTCCACTAATATATTACGATAAAGCGAGCGCTCGCTATGTATTGTTTTAGCCACACTTAAGTGTGAAAACAACAAGCTTAATAACATCAGCACATATAAAACCATGTAAAAATTGCTTTTATGCATAACGACGCTCCGCTAAAAATAGTTTATTTACCAGTATGGCTAGTAAGCCTAATACCGCTAAAGTTAAGGCAAAACCAATTATTATGGCGTTTACGTCAAACGCGAGCACCATATAAAATGAGGTAATAATAGTGCCTAGTGCGCTGCCCAAGGTACTTACAAAATATAACCCGCCAGCAACTTGGCCGCTGTGTTCGCTGTCGGTAACTAAAAGCCGAACCGAGTAAGGGGAGATCATACCTAATATAATAGTAGGAACAAAAAATAATGCCGTAGAGGCGAGTAACGAGCCATAGCGGCTGTCTTCAATGTGAGTAAAAATAAATTCCATTATCGGGTTAGCAAATAACGCAATGGGCAACACCATAATGCTTGCCAGTAAAAAAATACTCCCGTACTTGGCTAGGCTAGGGCGCTTAATTGACATTTTACCGCCAAGTAAATAACCAAACGATAGGCTCAGCATAAATACCGTAATTATACTGCCCCAAATATGTACGCTACTACCAAAAAACGGCGCTAAAATACGCCCACCTAATAGCTCAATTCCCATAATACTAAAGCCACTACTAAAGGCCAAAAAGTAAATAAGTGCATTGGTTTTGTTTAACATTTTATAATTCTTATCGTGTTATTTTTGTCCATATTAACGTGATGCTCAATAACTGGCTATGCTTTATTTTTATACTGTAAAGGGCGTTTACAGTACTGCCCCAAATGAAGCAGCTAAGGCAACCAACTAAAACCCAATTAAGTAGACACCCACTTTAAAAACCAGTGATTATTTAACCAAGAATAGTTTTACTCAAATATTGATAATAAGTGTAGGTGTCTACTTAACTCTCTATCTGAAATAATTATCTAGACACCTAACTATCTGAATACCCACTTTAAAACCAATGATTATTCAACTAAGAATGGCTTTGTTCAAATATCCTAAATTCGGATAATAAGTGTGGGTGTCTACTTAATTTTATGGGTGTCTACTTAATTTTAGGCAATAAAAAAGCTGCAGTAGCTTACTGCAGCCTTTATATATTTTAATACTAGCTACACACTAACTTAGTATGCACCGGCGCTATAAATAAGTTCGTAGCTGTGGCTGTATATTTCTAGGATATTACCAAACGGGTCTTCCATGTAGATCATGCGGTATGGTTTTTCACCTGGGTAGTAGTAACGTGGCTCGGCCATACGTTTTTTACCACCGGCTGCTACAATACGCTCTGCTAGGCCTTCAACATCTGGGTCTTGCACACAAAAATGAAAAATACCGGTTTTCCAATATTCAAAGTTATCTTTTGGGTTTTCTTGGTTTTTAAATTCAAAAATTTCTACACCAATACGATCGCCTGTAGATAAGTGCGCTATTTTAAATTTTTCCCATTTTTCACCAAACACTTCAGTACACATTTCGCCTATTGGGCTTTTGTCTTCGAGTATTTCGGTTGGCTCCATAATAGTGTACCAACCCATAACTTGGGTATAAAACTCTACTGCTTTTTCAACGTTTGGTACCGAAATACCAATATGCGAAAAACTACGTGGATAGGTATGACTCATAATAATGTTCCTGCTTATCTTGTTACTGGTTAATGCGTTTAGTTTACGAAGCCAGTTAAATTAAGTAAAATAATCATTAATCATCATTTTGAGTACATTTTGTAATGATAAATCCCATATGGTTAAATACGTTTTGTACTTTGGTTGAGGTAAACCACTTTACGCAAACAGCCGATCGCCTCCACATGACCCAGTCGGGTGTAAGCCAACACATTAAAAAATTAGAGCAGCACGTTAACTGTGCTTTGCTAGAAAGACACGGCAAACAGTTTTCGCTTACTGTGCATGGGCAAAATCTATATCAACAAGGCAGTTTATTACTTAAAGAGTGGCAGTTTTTAGAGCAGCAATTAAAAGACGACTCGCCTTACAGCGGTAAAGTAAAAATACAGTCGCCTGGTAGTTGTGGATTGCAGTTTTATAGCCAGTTATTAGCTTTGCAAACAAAGCACCAAGGGCTGAATATTGACTACCGCTTTGCGCCAAATATAAGTGTTGAGCAGGCTGTAGCTAACTATAATGCCGACATTGGTTTTTTAACCCAAGCACCCACACTTAGCGAAGTAACCAGCCATAAAATAGGTACAGAGCCGTTACTATTAGTTACCCCTGCACATATTAAAACCCCAACATGGCAAGCTTTATGTGAACTTGGCTTTATTGCTCACCCCGACGCTAAACACCATGCGCAACTTTTGTTGAGCGAAAACTACCCGCAGTTTGAACATTTAGAGCAAATAAAACACACCGGTTTTTCTAATCAAATTAGTTTAATACTGGATCCGGTAAGCTTAGGCCTGGGCTTTACTGTGTTACCTGCGCATGCAATAAGTGCGTTTAATAAGCCTAAACTTATACAAACTCATTATTTGGCAAACCCTATAAGTGAAAATATTTACATGTGCCACCATCGCAACAGGCCATTAGTAAAACGTATGCATACAGTAATTAACACATTGACATCCTCCACCACCTCACCAAGCGCCTGAAAAAGTTCAGGAAAGGAGGGGGATTCCGATTAGTTTAAAACCATCGGGGCCTTGTGATCACTCATAAGGCAAGTTCCTGCTTCAACAAGCTGACTAATGTCAATCTCTCCACAGGCTAGAACGCGATGACC
>NZ_JAGGDL010000053.1:0-18403 GCF_017653575.1 Pseudoalteromonas sp. K222D | reverse complement strand
TACGCATCAGTTTCATAAACGCATTATACCTGATACAAGACGAGTTTTTATGGTGCTCAGGTCGAAGCCCCGGGACAGTCCCTAAAAAGCTAAAAGAACTACGTGAAAACGGTAAACGGCTAATATGACCGGAGAAAAGAAAGCGAAAAGGTTATCCGCGAACGGTACTCGCAAAGACACAAAAATATCCGGTTAGGTATAAACGAAAAAGCACCACTCATTCTTAAACGAGTGGTGTTATCAATAGCTGCCCCCCTTATTTAAATACAATCGACTATTTTATATATAACAACATATAGATCTAACTCTTTATGTCTAGAATATGAATATTTAATCATTGTTTATTATTATTTAATTTCTTATAATTCCCTATATTACCCCATGAAATAATACAATCTAATAAACAACGATTACATTTAACTATGCTAAGGTTGATCTAAATCAAACTTAGAGGCAGATTGCTCTACGTGGAATACGACTTGCTCTAATCAAAACATACGGAAATACTATTTTTATGAAAGTATTAATTGTCGATGACCATGCATTTCAGCGCCGCGCCATCACTAGCATGATTTCTAAATTAAGCAGCTCATACGAAGTCTGCCATGCCAGTGATGGAAATGAGGCAATTAGCTTTATGGTTACTTTGGTACCAGATATTATTACTTGCGACTTAGCCATGCCCAATATGGATGGTTTAGCTTTGCTAGGGCAATTAGCTTTACGAGAGTATAAAGGAAGTATTATTTTATCCAGTGTTGCTGATTTTAGTTTATTACGCGCAGCTGCTAATTTAGTTGATGCTTATGGCTTAAATTTATTAGGTATTATGCCTAAACCCAGCTCTGCACAACAACTTAGTTACTTTTTTCAACAACACCAAAATCATATCAAGCTAGGAAAATCTAACACCCCCGCACTTGAGCTTGAGCTTGATACCAGTAAGGCTGGATTACAAGATGCGTTCAATAAGGGACAATTTATTAGCGTGTTCCAGCCACAAATAAGTTTTGCTAATGGTCAATGTGTTGGCCTAGAAACCTTATGCAGGTGGCAGCACCCGGCACACGGTTTGCTTGCTCCTTATTATTTTCTTGAATACATAGAGCAAGCAGGCCTAATGACCGAGCTAACGCTGGCCATGATAGAGCAAAGTATCAACACTGTTGAAAAATTACCAAGCACATTTAGCCACGCTAAACTAGCTATTAACTTATCGCCCGCATCTCTAAGCAATGAACTAATAAACACTATTTTAGCTAACCCAACTCTGCAGGCATTAGCACGTAACCAACGTATTTCGTTTGAAGTGACCGAACAAACACAGTTGCTCAGTACTAATTTATCGTTAGAGCTGCTATCACGATTACGTATGCATGGCTTTAATTTATCGGTTGATGATTTTGGCACGGGCTATTCATCATTACAACAACTAAGTCGTTACCCGTTTAACGAAATAAAGCTCGATCGGAGCTTTGTGGTACAAGCCGAAAATGATGCCCAATGCGCCGCTATTGCTGATATGGCAATTCAACTGGCTCGTCGGCTAAAAATGAGAGTGACGGCTGAAGGGGTAGAAACCTACGAGCAATGGCAGTATATGAAGCGGTTGGGGGCCGACATTTGCCAAGGGTATTTTTGTGCAAAGCCTATGCTACAACAACAATTAGCTGCTTGGCATACACAATGGCAACAGCAATACCAGCACCTTAAAAAAGCCAAAGAGCAGGAAGCTTTAAATTGAAGTTCCTTCATAACAAACGCATTTTAGTCATTGACGATAGCAACCTTATTTTATCTGCCATAAAGCTCATGCTTTTAAATGCAGGTGCACAACAGCAGCACTTAGTTCTGGCTAAAAATACCCAGTCGACCATAAGTGCCTGCCAAGCTCGCGCGTTTGACTTTATTATTTTTGATTATAACTTAGGTGCAGGCGCCGATGGTTTGCAATTATTAGCATATTTAACCTTAGCACAACTAATCCCTAAAAGTTGTGTCGTGTTTATTGTTACCGCAGAGCAATCCCGACGTGTAGTACATGGCTTTAGTGAATGGCAACCCGATGGTTACTTTGTTAAACCTTTTAATATTAATAATATGCTGCCACGAATGATCGCCTGCTATCAAAAAAAGTACGCCTTAAAAAATCTCGAAGAATGTTTTTTAAAATACGGCTTTAATGAAGCTAAACAACAGCTTAACAAGTTAACTGGATTTTCATATTATATCGACTACGAAATCCAGTTACTCACTTGGGATAGGCAAACCGACGCAGCAAAAAAGCGCCTTAATTACGCTATTGCCCAAGGCGATGAAAACGCACGGCTAAATTACGCTAATTGGTTATTAGTGGCGGGCGATATAGAGCAAGCCATCACGCTAATAGAGCCTTTACTTACAATTCCGCGTTTTCGCTTAGCAGCACTTGAGTTAAAAATGAGTGCCCATTTAGCGCAAGGAGCACTACAGCAGGCTGATAACTTAATAATGCAGATGAACGCTATTGCGCCTGATAATGCACAACGTTTATTGATTCAATTTAATATTGCGGTTATTTTAGAAAATAATGTCCAGATGCAACGAAGTATTACACGTTATCAACGGCTAACTCAGCAATTAAGTTGGCTAAATATTGATTGTCACTTTAATGTATTACGTTGTTTGCTCTCACAAATAGAAAGTTTAGATGCGAGTAATTATGGCAGCGAATTTAAACGCCTAGAAAAAACCTATTTAGAGAAACGCGCTGCATTATTAAAGAATGCTCGTGCTGCACAACTGCGCGAAGTTAAACAAGTGCTTGATGCTCGTTTTGCCATTTGTATTGGCGAGCGTCAAGTGGCGCTAGAAATTGTAAAACAATACAGTGATCACGGTAGCTATATTTCACTGCCTTTTTATTGCCAGTTAGATATAGTGCATATATATCGTAGGCTCGCGCTACCATTACCCGAGTTTATTACCCTGCTTAATACAACCGAGCATAGTCAGCATTTGTTATTGCAAAATACCTTACGCTATACGCATATTTATCAACAACAATTAGAAGCACAGATCAGAAAAATTAAAGCGGCTGAGTTTCAAGGTAATCATATGCAAGCGACTACTTTGATTATTAGCACAATTAAGCACTATGGCATTGATCTGCAACTAGCTAAATTATTAATTAAAGGCTTTACTAAGGCAATCCCTATGAATGCCCCTCCCGAACAATTAAAGTATTTTTATTTATTAGCAAAACACACTCTGACGGCAAATAATAATCAGTTTGAAAATAGTGGACTTTATGTTAAATATTGTGATTTTATTGAATCGTCTATTAGCTTTTTGCACGCTGATCCCTTGGTATAACCATGCATAAAAATGCTCCGGTTGTAACTTTGCTATTTATTAGTTGTTTTATTATAAGCTGTTTACTCAGTGCTATTTGTCAAGCCAGCGAGCGCGAAGCACGGCTAAACCCAGCTGATATAGCAGAGAAAAAAGTATTAACGGTTGGTTCGTTAGATATGAACTACATTCCTTATCTTGCCATTAATGCCAAAAGTAAAATTAATGGTATTTACCCTGAATATATCCAATACTTGGCGCAGCAATTAGGGATGCAAGTACATTATATCGTGTATAAAAGGACTTCGGAATTAGAAGCGGCGATGCAAGAGGGCCGTATCGATATCGCTCTAGGCCTGCAAATCACCCCCAAGCGGCAAAGTTATTTAACTCTCAGTAAGCCGTTTTTGTCCGTGCCGCGCAATCTATTAATAGCCAGAGAGCTCGCTACAGAACCATTTAAATTAAAAAATAATAGCAAAATTAAACTCGCGTTGTTTCGCTTTGATGTAGAGAAGCAATTTATTCGTCAACAATTTCCTAATATCATCAAATTTGAATTAAGCCGCTACAGTGATATTGAGCCAGCGCTAGCTTATAAGTTAGCCAATGCCCACTTAAGCGACGCGCTAACAAACCAGTACTTAGCATCACAACTTCACAACGAAGAATTCACCACTGTTACGCTGGATGACTTACCCGAAAAACAATGGCGTATACCGTTATTAAAGCACAATAGTGAGCTGAACAAAGCAATTAACCAACTGATAATAAACACTGCGACAGTTACTATGTCGGCTGTTGTGGCGCGCGCTAGCCAATGGCAGCACTACCATAAAAAATCGCAGATATTAATAACCGAACCTCAACAAGACTGGTTAGCTCAGCACCCGGTACTGCGCTACACCACCCTTCCTCATTGGCAATCCGTTAATATGAGCAGTGATAGTGATAAGCCAGTGGGGTTAGCTATTAGTGTGTTAAACCTAATTGCTAGTGATTTAGGCGTAAGCTTAGAGTATGTCCCTGCTAATTCGGAAGATGAGGCGCTACTGCTGATAAACAGTGGCCAAGTTGATCTTATTCCTGCGGTATTAAAAACGAAGCAACGCAGCACCTTGATGAATTTTTCTGAGCCATATTTAACCACCTCTTGGGGGATGTTAGTGCGTAATGATAGCCCATTAAACATTCATAAAATACGCCAAGGAAAATATAAAGTAGCCTCACCGAATGGTGACTTTGCCCAAGTGATTATGAGAAATTACTTTACTCATAATAAGTTGATCAAACTCAATAATATGCAAACAAGCTTGGAGCAACTTGAACGCGGCAAAGTAGATGTTGTTATCACCACCTTAGCTAGCGCACAACTATGGCTTGAGCAAGATAACGCGCAAACTTATAAGCTCTTACCCAACTTATTAATTAATGGCAATGCAGATATACAGCTTGGGGTAAGCCAACATGCACCTTTATTACTTGATCTTGTCGATCAAGCACTACAAGCCATCGGTCATGATGAGCTCGAAGCGCTATCGCGTAGTTGGCTTGACTTAAGTGGCGAGCAAAACATTAATATTCAAAAATATATTACCTATGCGGCTTTGATTGCCGCCATTTTAATAATTATTGTATTAGCATTTGGCTTTTGGAACCGTAAGTTACACCTAGAAGTAGCGTATCGCCGAGCTGCACAAAAGCGAGCTTTATCTGCCGAGCAAAAACTATCTAGTATAGCTAATGCAATACCTGGTGCCGTAGTGCAGTTTATTATAAGTGATAATCAACTTAATTTTACTTATGCCAGTCAAGGTATAGAAGGGTTTACCCCTTGCAAACAAATCAACTTATCAACAGATCAAAATACTAGCCCTCTCGAAAATGATTTTTTTACACTAATTTCACCTGAGCAAATTGAAAAGTTAAAACGTGCTGCAACACAGGCTATGGTGGATCAACAAGGAATAGATTTTGAGTGTCAGCTCAAATCCCCGTACTATCACTGGGTAAACTTAGTGGCATTTCCTTCAAAGGAAGACGGCCACAATGTGTGGAATGGCGTGCTGTTAGAAATCAATGAACGTAAGCAGCATGAAATAGCCCTTAAAGCCGAAAAACTAAAAGCCGAAAAAGCAACTCAAGCTAAAACACAATTTTTAGCGCGCATGAGCCACGAAATACGCACACCACTTAGTGGGGTAATTACAGCTACCGAGTTATTGGCGCAATCACAGCTCGATAACCAACAACGCGATGATATAAATACTATTATCACCTCAGCACATACCTTGCTGTACATACTTAATGATGTACTTGATCACAGCAAAATGGAAACGCAACAATTTAGTGTTGAAGAAATTCCCGCTGATTTACTCATCGTAGTAGAGCAAGCTATTTGTACTCATATTGCTAGCGCACATGAAAAAGATTTACAGCTTAAATTTTACTTTGATCCTCAGACTAATCGTGCTGTAAAAACCGATCCGGTGCGATTACAGCAAGTACTGTCGAATCTGATCAGCAATGCCGTTAAGTTTACCGAACAAGGTACTATAGCTATTCATGTTTTGCCGCTGACGAGAGACGATAAACAGCAGCAGGTTAAATTTAGCATAATTGATACCGGTATTGGGATTGATAGCCTTAGCCAACAGAAATTATTTACCCCCTATACCCAAGCGCGAAGCGACACCACACGCCAATATGGTGGTACCGGCTTAGGGCTCTCTATATGCCGTATGTTAATTGAACGACTAGGTGGGAAAATCGACTTATCAAGTCAATTAGGGCAAGGCACAGAGTTTAATTTTATAATTCCACTAGAATGTTATAAGCCAAACGTAGCGCCGGTTATCAACGAGGCACTGCCTCTTATTATCTTAGATGATGGCAGTGATTATATTGCTCAATTAGTACACTACTTAAAACTATGGCAAGTTAAATTTACCTTACTCACGGAAGCGGCAGAACAAACAGCTTGGCTAAGCTTTGAGTCACCTGCTACTAGCCTAGTTATATATCATCAGCTTGATGATATAACGTCGTTAGCGCAAAGCCCGCAACAGCTCATTAAAGTAAAACTCTCATCGCCTTACAACAGCGAGTATGGGGCCGATTATTATTTATCGACCAACCCATTATTAGTATCACCTTTGCTAGATTTACTTAGCAAACAGCGCCATGAACAAAGCCAGCTAGTCATGCAACGAGATGAGTTACGGCGCACGCCGCTAAAAGCACAAGCTATTGCTACAGAGCGGTTAATTTTAGTGGCTGAAGATCACCCCACTAACCGCAAAGTACTTAAGCGGCAATTAGAAAGCTTAGGGTATTACGCAGACTATGTAGAAAATGGTGTGCAGGCACTGCAAGCACTAGAGCAGCAAAACTACAATTTGTTGATCACCGATTGCCACATGCCTGAACTCGACGGCTATGAATTAACCCGCAGATTACGCGATTCAGGCTATACCATCCCCATTATTGCTCTTACCGCCAATGCGTTAATTGGTGAAGCTGACCATTGTTTGGCTATGGGAATGAATGGTTATATAAGCAAGCCCGTTAGTCTAGCCACGTTACAAGCTAAATTAAATAAGTATTTACCAAACATTGAGCAAAATACTGACTTAGCCCACATTAACACCAGCGAAGTTGTCGCTGCACAGCCTGAGTTACCGTTAAAGCTTACAGAATTGCAAACTATGTTTGGCTCAGTCGATGATGTGCTGCAACTACTTAGCGAGTTTATTAGTAGTTCAAAACACGATCTTTACGAGCTTAGTAATGCTGCAGCTAATGATAACTTTATGCAGCTCAGTAGTATTGCACATCGCTTTAAAGGCGCAGCAAAAATGGTATTAGCCGAACGCTTAGCTGAACTAGCTGATGAGTTAGAGCTAGCAGCAAATCAGCAGCAAACGGCTTTATGCCTAAGCCATATTCAAGCCTTATACCAAACATTAGCGGATTATGAGCACAGCATAAAAAACGCAACAAAATAGCGTGTATAATACTGATCATTAAGAAAGTTTTACACTGCTCATAATGGTTAAAGTCATATAGCAAACGCTATAGCCGGAGCCAAACGCTATTTTAAATAATAAAATGATCGCTTTTAAAATAAGCGACGTAATGTAATGTGAAGGGCTTAAAAAGTTGGCTGTCGGGTAACCAAGGTCACTGTGTATATTTCCCTTCGCCATGTAAGTTAAAAAAGGTGTATTTTTTGATGATTTATACACCTTACTTATTTAAAGTATTGAATTGAGTTAAGTAATTGTTCAGCTTAGTCGCGTTATTATGCAATCTAACTTATTGTTTTTCCCTTTGACATTATGTTGTTTTAAGTAGTTTTTGCCAGCTCACCTTGAGCTGGTTTTTTTTGCCTAATTTTTATCAATAGCGTCTAAAAATGTCTAATTGCTGCAAACTAACGTTAATTACCTAACCAGCGCTATAAAGTGTTTAACGAAACAGCAACCTCCTCTAGTACCCTGAATCTGTGCATGTTAAAGTTGCCTTAGCGATTTATTGATTTTATTTATTAGGCGTACTATGCGTTACTTTTTATTACTATTGTTTATTTGCGTAACTTTTAATTCTACAGCAATCATTGCTGCTGAAGATGACCCTTTTTCGGCTCCCACCGAGCAGCAACAAAACCAAGCTGTTGATGGGCTAGCTGCTCCTATGTATAAACCGCTAATGGAGCGTTATATTCTTGATGAGCTTAGAGCTGTGCGTCAGGATCAGCAAAAACTGCGTGAGGATGTAACTAAACAAGTAACTCATGCCCAGCTAGATACCGCTGACCGTGCAATTACCTATACTACTGATACCATTAACAATGTATTTTTTATTATTACTGCTACCGCATCAATTTTAGTATTAGTTGGTTGGAACTCACTGCGCGATGTTAAAAATAAAGTAGAAGACATAGTAAATACCCGAGTAAGCGTTATTACCGATGAGTATGAAGATCGCTTAAAAATTCTTGAAGAAAAACTGCGCGTTCGCTCTGAAGAAATACTCAGTAACCAAGAACGTATTTCGGTCACTAATGAAGTTCATTCACTGTGGATGCGGGCTAATTTAGAAAGTGATTTTGCTAATAAAATTGAAATTTTTGACGAAATTTTAAAACGTAAACCCGAAGACGTAGAAGCTATTGCTTATAAAGCCGATGCACTGCTAGAAATTAACGATACAGCACAAGCTATTGAGCTATGTAACCAAGCAATAGAGATAGACAGCGATTATGGCTATGCTTATTGGCAACGTGCGTGTGCTTATGCGTTAATTCATGAACATGCCGATGCGTTAGCCGATATTAAAATGGCGTTAGATTACTCACCTAACTTACGCAATGAACTACTGCACGAGAGTGCGTTTGCTAGCCTACACGACAACGAAAGCTTTAACGAAATTTTGAGTGCGACTAGCGTTTAAAGTACAGATCTATTGCTTTACTAAGCAGCTCGTCGAGCTGCTCTTCAAACTCTACTATATTTATTTGAAAGTGATCAAAGTACAGCTTGGCCTGAACTTGCGATAAGTTGCGGCTATTTACGCTGTATTGACGTTCACTTTTTTGCTTGTCGTAACGAGGGGTAAATAAAAATAGCGCATAATATGGTGATTTAATATGCTTATTAGCATAGCGACAAAAATCTTCTATGTGGCTTAGCCCTTGTGGGCCTAAACAGCCTGGCTCTACCCGATACTCTAGGCTAATTTTTTTCTCGTCGTTTAACTGCATTTTGATACTTACTTACCTAGTTATGAGTTATCGAAAAAATAACACACGAATTATTTTACCATCTTTAACTTGATAGCTTGAAATAAGCTCTGAGCGTTTGTCTATTACGTTTTCATCTACTGAGCAGGTTTCTGATAATTCATGATCAATTACTATGTCGCCATGTACTATGCGTTTAATTGGTGATGAATGAATGCATTTTAGCTTTTTAAACATTAAGCCATATCGGGCTATTAGTTTTTCTTTACCTTTAAATAGCAGCTCGTTAGGAAAAATATAAAATTCAACGTCTTCGGCATAAACCCGAATAAACTCTTCAATATTACGGGCGTTATAGGCTTTAACTAATTGTTCAATTACAGCTAATGATTCGCGCGATTGTTTGGCTTTTGTTTGCTGTTTTTGCGTTAAGGCCTCTTTAGCTTGCGTTACTACTTGCTCAGCTTTGGCTATAGCGGCGGCTTTTTCTTCTTTATTTTTAATTTTTTCAACTGGCTTAGGAGTTTCGGTGCCAAGTACTTTTGAGTCGTCTACTTTGTTAGGATCAACAACTGGTTTTGTTAATACTGCTTCTTTATGTTCTAGGGTATTGAGCCTATCTGTAGCTTGTTGCTTTGACTCGTCGGCAGCTTGCTGCTGTTTTTCAATTACAGGCTTAGCTTGCTCTGCACTGCTTTGCGCCGTTGTGTTGGTTTCTTGCTCTGTTGCGTAAACAAGTGCCGCGGCACCAATAAATATAAAAGCAAAAACGATAGGTAAAGATTTCATAGTTTTCCTAAAATGAGCACGAAATACTGTTAGGGCGCAACATAGCAAATTTTACAGTTTTGGGGTAGTGATTATCTGTTTAGTACTAGAGCATGTTTGGTATTTAGCATGGTTATTGCCCATTTAAAGGAATAACCACACTAAATAGGTACTTATTTACCTAAAAACCAAACATATTGCTACACGTTCAAGCGAGCAAAATACACACGCCTAACTACCAATATTGCTCAACTGTTATGTGGCCGGGGGTTCTACGGCGATTGCGTTGGTAATTTTGGCTTATTAGTAATTCGGTGGTGTCTTTTACCATTTGCGGATTACCACAGATCATAAACTGTGCATTTTCGGGCGTGGCATTTAGCCCAACGTGCGAAAACAATTGCTTATTAGCTATCGCATCCGTTATTCGTCCGTGCAACCCTACATCAGCTTGCTCACGACTCACTACGGGAATGTAATTTAACTGCTTAGGATGAGCTTCAAGTAGCGTGTTTATAAGCTTCTGATAGCTTAAATCGTCATTTAAACGTACACCATGTACTAGGTTTATATGCTGATACTTTTGCCATACTTCGCTCTGTTGTAGCATGGATAAAAACGGCCCCAAAGCGGTGCCGGTACTAAGCATCCATAACTGCTCGCTGGCGGGTATTTCGTCAAGGGTAAAAAAGCCCGTAGCACGGCGCTCTATTAATACATTATCGCCTGGTTGTAGCTTGGCTAAATGCGATGAGAGTAAACCGTCAACTACGTTTATTAGGTAAAACTCTAAATTGGGGTCATCGGGGGCATTAACGTAGGAGTAAGCCCGCGCAATGCGCTTATCGCCATCCATTATAGATAGCTTAGTAAACTGCCCCGCTTTAAATGGCTCAACGTCGGCATTTACCGTTATGCTAAATAACGAGTCTGTCCACCAAGTAATTGTTTTTACTGTTGCATCAACCCAATTAGACATAGTTAGCTCCTATATTATCGGCTATAAAGTATTAAGGTTACTGACTTACTTTAAATGTGCGTTTTATAGCTTAAACCTTAACATTAAGTAACAAATACTTATAGAGTAATTAGCTGCCAAATTTTACGAGTGAAAATAGGAAATAAATAAGTAGAGCTAGATTTATTTTTCACACAACCCACAGCTCTTTTCACCCACTAAAGCACAGCGTCTACTAACCTCTTTTTAAACAGGTTTTAATTTAAAATGCGCTACAACAATTTGCACAAAGAGAAGACAATGAGAGTAAATGAGTAGACATAAAACACATTGTTCTTGGCTTTGTTATTCCTCTAAAAGCGCAGCGCCTCATACCCTCTTTGTGAATAAATGGGCTTAAATGTTTTTGCACAAAGAGAAGACAATGGAGTAAATGAGAGACATAAAATACATTGTTCTTGGCTTTGTTATTTCTTTAAAAGCGCAGCGTCTCATACTCTCTTTGTGAATAAATGGGCTTAGATGTTTTTGTATAAAGAGCAGAAGGTGTGAAAGTATACAAACAGGTTTTAGCGCATTACGCCAGTAAGTTGCTTGGCTGCAAAATAATATCTGGCTTAAACTTAATTTGTAGATGCAGAGCTAACTCACGTTAAAAACTAAAGTTTAAGCATAAAAAAAGCCGCATAAATGCGGCTTTGGGGTTTAGTCTCACTTCACTTTGGGCGTGTCTCCAAAATTTAGTGAATACGTTACCAAGGAACTGTTTTACTTAAATAGCCAATTACTTAGATAGACTCTAAAGCAATTTTAACCATTTCGTTAAATGTGCTTTGACGCTCGTCAGCAGGAGTTGCTTCGCCAGTGATCACATGATCACTTACTGTGAATAATGCCATTGCTTTTGCGCCATATTCGGCTGCAACGCCATATAAACCGGCTGTTTCCATATCAACAGCAAGCACACCTAATTTATCTAAATCTTTATAAAAGGTGTCGTCGGCTTGATAAAATGTATCGGTAGTAAATACGTTACCTACTTTTGCTTTAATACCAAGATCTTTTGCAGCATTTACGCCGTTTAAAAGCAGGTCAAAGTCAGCAATTGCTGCAAAATCAGTACCGCGTACACGGGCACGATTTACATTTGAATCGGTACATGCACCTTGTGCAAAAATAACATCGCGTATTTTAACGTCGCTACCAATACCGCCACACGTGCCAATACGAATCAGGTTTTTAACCCCAAAAGTAACAATTAGCTCACGCGCATACAAAGACATTGATGGAATGCCCATGCCCGATCCCATAATGCTTACTGGCTTACCTTTGTAAGTGCCTGTAAAGCCAAGCATGTTACGTACACTGGTTACTTGTTTTGCGTCATCTAAAAAGTTTTCAGCAATATATTTTGCGCGTAGCGGATCGCCTGGCATTAATACTGTTTCGGCGAAATCACCTACGTTTGCATTGATATGCGGAGTACTCATTAATCTTTCCTTTTTATTTAGATGTAGTTAGCTTATCTATAAAGCCATCACCGTATTCAAGCGCAGGTAAGTTAAACCATTGTGCTAAGGTTTGACCTATGTCTGCAAAACTATTGCGCTCACCAAGTGGGGTGTCGGTCATACCCGGTTGGTAAGCAATTACTGGTACGTATTCACGGGTGTGCTCAGAACCTGGAAAGGTTGGATCGCAGCCATGATCGGCAGTAATAATTAGTAAATCATCGGCTTTTAGTGCGTTTAATATAGTTGGCAAATAATCGTCAAACTCTTTTAACGCTTTTGCATACCCAACAGGATTACGACGATGACCAAACATTTCGTCAAAGTCGACCAAGTTAGTAAATATTAAGCTGTGATCGGGCGCACTTTGCATTAATTCGTTGGTTTTTTTCAGCAAGTTTATTAACCCTGGTGCTTTATGCTTTTGGGTAATACCTTGATGTGCGTATATATCTGAAATTTTGCCAATACTTATTACTTCGCCACCGTCTTTTGCTAGTACGTCTAGCAATGTAGGAGCTGGCGGTAATACCGAGTAGTCACGGCGATTGCTGGTACGGGCAAAATCTTGATTATTTGAACCCAAAAATGGCCGCGCAATCACTCGTCCTATATTCATTTCATCTAGTAGCGACCGTGCAGTTTCGCAAACCTGATAAAGCTTTTCTAGGCCGAATGACTCTTCATGCGCGGCTATTTGAAACACGCTGTCAGCTGAGGTGTAACAGATAGGTTTACCTGTTTTAACGTGCTCTTCACCTAGCTGCTCTAAAATAGTGGTTCCTGATGCATGGCAGTTGCCTAATATGCCTGGGATACCGGTACGAGCAATAAGCTCGTCAATAAATTCTTGTGGGAAGCTTGGCTGAGTTTTAGGAAAATAACCCCAATCGAATAAAACGGGTACTCCCGCCATTTCCCAATGGCCTGATGGCGTATCTTTACCGCTCGAAAGCTCTTTTGCGTATCCCCATGCACCTTGCGATGCTGAACGATTTGACACTAAACAAGGCTCTTTACCGGCCGCTTCGCAGGCATCAATTAACCCTAACTTTGATAAGTTAGGTAGCGATAATGCTGTGCCTGTTTCGTCATAATATGCTTTTAGCAGATGTGCTAAAGTATTCGCGCCAATATCACCAAATTTATCTGCATCTGGTGCTGCGCCAATTCCTAAACTGTCTGCCATTAGGATAATTGCTCTTGCCATTGTGACCTCCCGTTATTCAATATGGTTACTTTATCTGCTCTTCGATTTTTACGCACAGGACATAAGTCCTGTTTCATATAACCTAAACATTATAAATTTACGCCCTTAAGCGAAGCAAAAGAGATTAATCGTGTCTTTTTTGCTATTGTGATCTACCAACAATATATCTTCCTGTGTGGGTGAGAACTTTAGTGACACGAACTATTATAGCCATTGCTGGCGCATCAGCGTCGGGTAAATCTCTTTTTAGCCAAACAATTTACAATGAATTGGTTAATGAACTTGAACCAGGCGCTATCGCCATTATCGAAGAGGATGCTTATTATAAGGATCAGTCGCATTTACCGTTTGCACATCGTACGCAAACTAACTACGACCATCCTGATGCATTTGAATATAAGCTAATGCATGAGCATTTAACACAACTTCGTAACGGCCACGCTGTAGAAGTACCTATTTATGATTATGCACAACATACTCGCAGCGAAACAACGCGGTATGTAACTGCAGCTAAAATATTAATCGTAGAAGGCATTTTACTACTTAGCGATAAAGCGCTTAATAAAGAATTTGATATTAAGGTGTTTATAGACACTCCCTTAGACATTTGCTTAATGCGTAGAATGCAACGCGATATGGAGCAAAGGGGCAGAACATTACAATCTGTTGTTGAACAATACCAAGCAACTGTTAGACCGATGTTTTATCAATTTATAGAACCGTCAAAGCATAATGCAGATCTAGTTGTCACTCGAGGCGGCATGAATCGCGTTGCGATTGATATAATAAAAAGTAAAATTAAACATATTCTTCAAGAATAGTAACGGGAAACATTTGTATGACAACTTTTATGAGCGTAGTTGGCATGTTTATGCTGCTAGCTATTGCGTTTGCGGCGTCAACTAATCGCAAAGCAATAAAGCTTAGAACGGTAGGTATCGCATTTGCGATGCAAGTAATTATTGGTGGTTTTGTATTATTTTTTGATGCAGGCAAAAATGCATTAGCAAGTGTATCTTCCGCTGTTTCATCGGTTATTGGTTTTGCTAACGACGGTATAAGCTTTTTGTTTGGACCTTTAGCATCGCAAGATACATTAGGGTTTATTTTTGCTATTCAAGTACTGCCGGTAATTGTGTTTTTCTCTGCGTTAGTGGCCGTGTTATATCATTTAGGCATTATGGCGTGGGTTATTAAGATTTTAGGTGGCGGCTTGCAAAAGCTGTTAAAAACCTCACGTACTGAATCGTTATCGGCCACTGCTAATATTTTTGTTGGCCAAACAGAAGCACCGTTAATTGTTAAACCTTTTATTGCCACTATGACCAAGTCGGAATTATTTGCCGTTATGGTAGGTGGTTTAGCAACGGTAGCAGGCTCTGTTATGGCCGGTTACGTAATTATTGGTATTGACCTTAAGTATTTAATAGCAGCTAGCTTTATGGCGGCTCCTGGCGGCTTTTTAATGGCCAAAATGATTGTGCCAGAAACCGAAACGCCTAAAGACAATTTAGCTGACTTAGATTTAGATGATGAAAAGCCCGTTAACGTTATTGATGCAGCCGCATCGGGTGCTGCAAGTGGTATGCACTTGGCACTAAACGTAGGTGCAATGCTACTTGCTTTTGTAGCATTAATTGCATTGTTAAACGGTTTATTAGGCGGTATTGGCGGCTGGTTTGACTACCCGACATTAACGCTGCAAGAAATTTTAGGTTATGTATTTGCGCCTGTTGCATGGTTACTTGGTGTGCCATGGAATGAAGCAATACTAGCCGGTAGCTTTATTGGTCAAAAGTTAGTAGTGAATGAATTTGTTGCTTACTTAGACTTCATAAATTATCGCGATACGTTAAGTGCGCACACACAAGCAATTGTTACTTTTGCACTGTGTGGCTTTGCTAACTTATCATCGATAGCCATTTTACTAGGTGGACTAGGCGGTATGGCGCCTAGTCGGCGAAAGGATATCGCTCGCTTAGGGCTCAGAGCAGTGTTAGCAGGATCTATGGCTAACCTTATGAGCGCCGCAATTGCTGGATTTTTCCTCTCGCTAGCTTAGAAACTTAATGAGATGAACCACTGTTGCAAAACAATAGGATAGTGCTTTAAGGGGTTAAAGCTCTATCTGACTTGAACGATACTTCATCAAGGGCCGCAAGGCCCTTTTATCGTTTTGGGCTTATAAATTGGCTTATAAATTGGCTTATAAATAGGCTTATAATGAGTTTAAAGGCTAATCTTTGAATCATATAATAAAATAAAGAACCACCTGCCAACCACCGCCTTTAAACACTAAAATGGTATTCACCAGCAACCAGAGATCAACATCAGATAACAGTCCCCTGTCATAAGCGTAATATAAAGCAGTAAAAAGCGTGCGAGATAAACTCCCGTCTACTTCCATAACCATTAACTTGGGTGGGATTATAACTACTCGCTAATAATTAAGAAGTTGATAGTTGATAGTTGACTGGCAGACAGCTCAAGCCTGAGTGCTATCCCTTTTCGTATTTACAGCCAAAGCTAAACATTGAGCTTGCATCAAACACCTGACGCCTAAAACCTGAAATATAAAACCTGCTTTTGCCTCATACTGGCATTTCATCTCTAGGGTTTAAATCACTACTTTGTGATCTCATCACCTTTTACAAATACGTTTTTCGTACTACGAGCATGTGGCAGGTAACAAGCTACTCGCCCAGGGTAAGTTTATACCCAGCACCAAAAGTACAGTAAAAAGCGCGAGGTAAACTCCCGCCTGCTTTTGCAGCCATTAATTTGGCTGGGGTTCTAACTGCTCGCTGATAGTTGATTGGTTAATTGATAGTTGATTGATAGCTCAAGCCTGAGCGCTGCCTTTTGCATTTACGGCTAAAGCTATACACATTGAGCCTGGCACCTGTATTTTATATAAAATTGCATTCAAAAAATCGACACAGAGTCTGGTTAGTTAAGTTTAATGCGTTGAAATACAATACTGAAGGGGGAGTTACCGAGGAATATCAAATTTTAGGCACAAAAAAAGCGCCTTAAGCGCTTTTTTTCATTTTACTTAAAAAGTAAAATTATACAGCTGTGATGTTATCAGCTTGTGGACCTTTTTGACCTTGTGAAAGAGTGAACTCTACACGTTGGCCTTCAGCTAAAGTTTTGAAACCTTCGCTTTTGATTGCTGAGAAATGTGCGAAAACGTCTGGGCCATTTTCTTGCTCGATGAAACCAAAACCTTTAGACTCATTAAACCACTTAACTGTACCTGATACGATGTTAGACATTGTAATATCCTGATATAAAAATAAAAAATATGCTCATATGAGCGGGTGTAGCAAAAAATGAGATGGTACTTTAAAAACTTCAGGACGGTACTACAAGTATTACTTATACAACATCGAAATGGAGATTTATAGATTACATGCTTTCTTTCTAGCTGCGGCCCACTATATAGAAATTTTAATTTGTGTCAAGTTTATTATTTAAATAATTTTAAAATATTAAACCTTATTTAAGTTAAGGGCCTTGCAGTTACTCTATTTAATTAGCAATAACACTACGATTACGGCCATGCTCTTTTGCATAGTACAGTGCGTTATCGGCTTTTTTAAATACTTGATCAATATTTGTGCCGTGCTCTGGGTAACTAGCAATACCTATTGATATGGTTATATAACCAATGGTATCTATATATGACGACTCAACTGCAAGGCGCAGCCTTTCTGCTATTTTAAATGCACCTTCACTGTTTTGATTAGGTATTACAAGCACAAATTCTTCGCCGCCAATGCGCGCAACAATATCATCTTTGCGAGCAACACTTTGAATAAGCTTGGTTAATGCTTTGAGTGCTTCATCGCCTTTGTCGTGGCCATATGTATCATTTACGCGTTTAAAAAAGTCGATGTCTATTTCTAAAATGGTAAATAACGTTTGTTCGTGGATTAGTTTATCAAGCCATACTTTTAAACTTCTGCGATTATGAATCCCCGTTAGAGGATCTGTTTGTGCATCGTGGCGTAACTGCCCTATTTGCAGTTGTAAAACACTTTCACCTTTTAACATTGCTGTTTTTAATTGCTGACTTTCAAAATACCATGACTTAACTTTTTTCAACTCACTTTCATGATTCAATTCATCAGTTCTATTTGCAATATCAGCTAGTCGCTTAAGTGGCTTAGAAATAAAATGCGCAAACAAGCCGATTAAAATTAATGTGATTACAACCGTTGGTAAAGTACGCTTAATAACCTGTGCAATTAACCCATCTAGCGGGCTCAATGTGCTCTTAACAGAGCGTTGCACTACAACTCCCCAGTTAGCTAATTTAACTGGGGCATAACCGGCAAGCATGCTTTCGTTTAAACTATTTACAATGTTGGCACTGCCACTTTGTCCTTCTATAACTTTATTTATAACCTTGTTGTGAGCTATTTTAGAACCAATACGCGCAGCTTGTGGGTGATACAAAATCTGTTTGTTTTTATCAACAACATAAATGTGCGTTCCGCCTTTAAAGTAATCTTGCTCTAATAAATTATTTAAAATGCTGCGCTCATTTAAATACAACGAGCCGCCAAGATAACCTAAATAGTCGCCGTTGTTAGAAAACAGAGGATGTGAAATAAAAACAATTAAGTTACCTGCTGCCGACATATACGGCATGCTAATAATTGGCTTTTTATGTTTTCGTGCTTGTAAGGCTCCTACTGAGCCAAGCGGTTTATTAATAACCTGCGGTAAATTAGGGTAAGTTGCAACGCTTATGCCGTGAATATTTATAACTACAGAGTTAAAGCTATTCGTTTGGTAACTATTCAGCCTCATCTGAAATGAATATATCAGGCAGCTGATTTTTGAATAATAACTCAAGGGCTAGGCTTGCA
>NZ_JAGGDL010000052.1:0-19391 GCF_017653575.1 Pseudoalteromonas sp. K222D | reverse complement strand
GGTCATCGCGTTCTAGCCTGTGGAGAGATTGACATTAGTCAGCTTGTTGAAGCAGGAACTTGCCTTATGAGTGATCATAAGGCCCCGATGGTTTTAAACTAATCGGAATCCCCCTCCTTTCCTGAACTTGTTCAGGCGCTTAGCGAGGTGGGGGAGGATGTCAACGATCTAGCTATATACTCTTTAAATTTTAAAATAGGCATAGGGCGGCCATACTTCCAGCCTTGCCCGTAATGTACCCCAGCTTCTTTTAAAATGACTTCTTGCTCTGTTGTTTCTATGCCCTCTGCCACACAGGTATAACCAAATTTGTGTACTAGTTCCATAATATTAGGGATCATAGAGGCTTTTAAGCCTTCCGTAGCTATGTCTTGTACAAATGAACGGTCTATTTTAAGTTGATGAAAACTCAAATTATGTAAGTTTTTTAAATTTGAATAACCAGTGCCAAAATCATCAAGCGACAGGCGAAAGCCCGACTCGATTAATGCTTTAAAATAGCCATGAGCAATAGTTGAATCTAAATACTCGTCTTCGGTTATTTCTAAACAAATTACAAATTTAGATTGCATTAACCCGGCTATTTTCGGTAATGATGACACATTCCCTTGCTCTACATCACAAGGGAAAATATTTAATGATACCTTAAACCCACTTGGTAACTGCTCTGCACTTTCTAACTCATTAAGCACAGTGTTAATCATTATTTTGGTAAAAGACCAAGTTAAATTAATTTGTCTAAGTATAGGAATAAATTGATCCGGTGTAAGCACCCCGTAATCATCTTTAAAGCGCGCAAGTACCTCGCAACCAATTGTTTTTCCGCTTTGTAAATTAACTATTGGCTGATAAACCCAATAAAAATTACCACTCTTTAATCCCCTACGTACCCTGCTTACAATTGAGCGGCGCGTAGTTAGGTGCTCATCAACTAATAATCCACACGAAATACTCACCAAGCAAATTAAAATAAACGAAATAATAAATAGTTGGCGATTATCGGTAAAAAACACATCCCATGGTAAATACAAAGCAACACAATAATTTCTATTATTATTGCTGCACGTTATATTCGTTTCGTAATGTAAATAGTCATTACTTTTTATATTATTATGAAGCCCTGTTTGCCCAGCTAAATGAAATAAGTTTTCAGATTCTTTATAAAAAACCTGCCAATTAGGCGTTACAATAATTTTAGGATCGAATACTTCTGATTTTAGTATGAGGTTATAATTGCCTTGGCGAATAATTAGCACTTTTAGTGGGCGCTCAGTAAAGAGTAATAAGTAAAGTTCAGGCTCAAAGCGTATGCCTATTTGTGAGGGGCTGTTTTTATTTACAATATAATCTGGTTGGTTATCTGGTAAAGGATTTTCAAGCATACCAGTACCTGTAGTACAGATTAATGTATTATTTTTAAAGTAGCCTATATCAATAGCAAACTTGGCATCAAATAGCATCCGCCGCATAGCAAGTAAATTCGCTTCGTTACAAGTAGTAAAATTTAGGTTATTTAATTTAGTTAAAACACGAACGCTTTCCTCTACACCATCGTCTACTTGGGAGAGTAAATATTGTGAGTCTGAACGTGTTTGCGCTGCTAATTTTTGACCCGCAAAGTACAATAAAATAAAGCAACCTAATGCAAATATAAATCCACCTGATAGCAGTACTACTACTATTATTTTTTTAGGATGCTGTTTCATTGTAAATTGAGGTATCCCCATTTATGCAAAGTCCTTTAATAATTACATAAGTAACTGAAAATTCAAGTTTCTGATAATATATTTACAATAAATATTTAAAAATTAAAACTCACGAATAATCGCCCCTAATGCATCACTAATTTTTTGATGCTGTTTTTCGTCCAAATGCACACCATCCTCATTTGAAACACTCACAATCCTTGCCAAATCATAAAATGAGCATTGTTTTATGCTAGCAACATTTGCAAATGCTGCAGCTAATTGCACTACTTTTTGCTCTGCTCCTTTGTATACGCCTGCGTAACTTCCTACTTCTCGTACATGAGCGGGACTAAGTATTAAAATTTTTGGAGAGCCTGGCGCATTGCTTTGCTCATAAAAATTCAATATTGAATCTATTAATGCTGTTAACCCAGCGGCAATATCGTGCACATTTAAACTAAACCGATTTTTCAGATCGTTAGTACCTAAATCTATAATAATTAAATCTATTTCAAGTTCATTTAAGTAAGACTGTAAATAAGTTACGCCCGATAACTCACCTGCAAACGGTGGGTTGTTTACTAAAGCACGGTTAGGCTGCCCAGCTTCTATTATTGTAAAATTAGCCCCTAACTTTACAGCAAGCTTTGCTGGCCAGCGCACTGTAGCACTAAATCGTTTTCCTGTTTGCGGATTTAAACCCCAAGCATTGGAATCCCCAAAGCATAATATGTTTTTTATCATTAAAAAGGGTTTAGCGTATAGCCCTGCTGTTGTAACTGCGCATGTGCTGTCATTGCCGATAACGACATTTTTACGCCTTTTATTAACTGCTCAGGAGCTACTTTATAGTGCGTGGCCGACTGCCCACATACATAAACCACCGTATTATTAGCAAGTAATTGCTCAATTAAGCTTTGATTTTTGTTATCGACTTCAAAGCGGTTTTTATATGTATTATTATCAAGCACATCTACGCTTGCACTGCCATGTATTACGAGTGCCAGCTCTATATTTTCTGGTTTAATACCATGTGCTATATGCATATTAATAAACCGCGCTAAAGAATTCATACCATTATTTTGCTCACCTTTTTGCGCGCCTTTGCCAACATCAAAGGCAATTTTAAAATGTGTGTTTTGCGTTATAGGTGCATGTGAGGGTACATTATAAAAAAAGCCAAAGTCTTTTATTGCGGGCTCTAAGTCATTCGCAAATACTGGCAGGCTTACAAACATTAGGCCAAGACCTAAAATAAAAGATTTCATTAATATTATTCCTTTTTATTTTTAATATTTTAATATTTTAATTAATAGTCATTTTTTGAACTACTTTAGGCTATCTACGAGTAATGTTTTACCCTAGTTGCCAATAATAGTAGGCACCAAATAACGCACTGCAGTTAATAATGATGGTGAGCCAAAGTACGGCTATAAAAATACGCTTTTGTGATTTATGCCTAAACCATTGCTGAGCGATTAACGCCCCCGGCCAGCCACATAATAATGCTAAGAGGTGTAAAGTTCGCTCTGGCACTCTCACCACAGGCTGCTTTTTACTCATGGCCAAACGTTTGTCCCATTTATAAACTAAAATGGTAATTGTACTCATAACTACGTACACACTTGCGGCAATTGTAGGCCAATAGCTAAACAGCCCTCCTACGGTTAATACAAACAAAAAAACAATCGAAAAAAGTAATAATGCTTTTTTAATCAAGTAACTCTCACCTATACTGTATCTAGGCCATACCCAGATTCACTTATACTAGGCAGTAATTATGTCATATTTAAAAACACTGATACTAACCTTTTGCATTGTATTTACAACCATTGTAAATGCACAGCCTACTGATTTAGCTAAAGAGCTCAGCGCATTTAAGCCATATTTAGGCACATGGCAGGCTAATTTTACAGTCCCTGAAGGCGCAAAGCCAAAGCAAGACATTAGTAAATGGCAGCGGGCTTTAAACGGTAAAGCTATTCGTACTATACATTCAATCAATGAAGGAGAGTATGGCGGCGAGTCGATGATATTTTACGATAGTAAAAAAGACTCATTAGTATTTTATTATTTCACTACGGCGGGGTTTTACACTAAAGGCACAATGAAGATACTTAGCCCTACTCAGTTTGTAGCCTATGAAGAAGTAACGGGAAATAAAGAAGGCATAACTAAAGTTAAGTCTACCAGCGAAATTAAAGGTGATGAATTTATTGTATCAACCTCGTACTTAAAAAAAGGCGAGTGGACTAAACCTGCAACCCGAACCTATACACGCAGTAACCAGCAGGTTAAGTTTCAATAAAGCGTTTATAACAACATTTAATTGAAAAAGGCAGCCAAGGCTGCCTTTTTCATAACTACTTAGAATTTATAAACTACTTTATGAATTTTTTAAATGGTTCATCAACTGGCGTATCTGCAAGGTGGTTAGTGTAGTTACTCATTACTTTTTGCGATAAGCCTACAATAATTTCAAGCAGTTGTTGCTTGCCATAACCCGCTGCAAAAAACTTTTCAATCTGCTCATCACTTATCACACCGCGGTCACGTGCCATTGCAAGTGTGGTTTCACGAAGTGCTTCAAGCTTAGGATCAGCAAGTGGTGTTTTATTTACTAGCGAATCAACAATACCTTGATCAACTTTCATTGACGCTGCAATTGCACTGTGGGCTGGCACACAATAATGACAGTTATGTTCAACGTTAATTGATTGCCATACAACCGTTAATTCTTCAGCATTAAATGACGTGTTTTGAAACAGCTCATGCAGTACTTGATAACCTTTAAGTAAAGTAGGTGCTTCTGCCATTACTGCATGTAGATTCGGTACCATACCAAACGCAGCTACTGAATCGGCCATAAGAGATTTTGATTCTTCAGGTGCATTTTCTGCTGTATATAAAGTAAATTCTGTCATGTTTAGCTCCAATAAATAATTAGTTAGTTAACTTCGAGACACATACTATTTGATTTTGAGCGGTTGTTCAAGTTAAAATTGAGCATGTGTTCAAATAATTGAGAAGTGAGATGGCGAATAAGATTAAGTTTGAGCGTGAGACAGTTGTCCGCCTTGCAAGTCAGCTATTTTGGGAAAAGGGTTTTCATGCAACATCGACGCGTGATTTACAAGAAGCTATTAATATGCGACCTGGCAGTATCTACTCTGCTTTTGGCTCTAAGGAAGGGCTTTATATTGAGTCTTTACGAGACTACACAGTACAAATGGAGAGCCAGATTAAAGAATGCCTATCCACATCAGATACTATTTTGGGTGGGCTGCGCGCTTTTGTTGAAAATGTAATAACAAAAAAAGAAAGTGCACCTAGTGCTATTTGTATGCTGGTAAAGGCCAACTGTGAATTTGCAGATAAAGACAGCAATTTATATCAACTAAGCTTAGATTTAATTGATAAATTTGAAAACTACCTTTCGGTTCTTTTTGAACAAGCAATAGCAAAAAATGAGTTAAGTAATAATATATCTGCGCAAGAGTATGCACGCTTTTTTGAAGTGCAGTTTACTGGTTTACGTGGTTATTTTAATCGCCCGGGTGTTGAGTCACTGGCTCAGCCAATGATAGATCAAATGTTTAAGATCATAAAAAGCTTATAAACGTCTCATTTTAGTTATTTGAACAAAAATGGCAGTAATTTAAATTACTGCCATTTTTATTTTGTCTCAGTGCTAAATAACTATTACGTTTTTAACTTATTAAGTTCTGAGTCTTGTTGCGCAACTAATTTATTAAGTACTTCACTGCTGTCGCCTGCTTGTGAAGATAAATCAGATAGCTGCGAAGCCGCATCTGATATCAGCGTTAAATTACGGTTTATTTCTTCGCTCACTAAGCTTTGCTCTTCAGCTGCGGTAGCAATATGCGTAATTTGATTGGTAATTTCGTCCACTTTAATTACCACGCTGTGCAGTGCATCAAACGCTACTGAAGTTTCATCAACTGCACTTTGTGCCCGTACTACGCCTTTTTCGATAACCGTTGAGGCATTACCTACTTCAAGCAACAAGCTATCAATTAACCGGCTAATATCATCGGTTGATGAGCGCGTTTTTGACGCCAGTGCACGCACTTCGTCTGCAACAACCGCAAAGCCTCGACCATGATCACCCGCTCGTGCAGCTTCAATTGCAGCATTTAGCGCAAGTAAATTGGTTTGCTCTGAAATAGTACGAATAACATCTAAAATTTGCGTTATGTCGTTACTGCGCGATGCCACTTTTTGTACCGCTTGGTTAGCTTCTTTAATTTCCTCAGACATGGTTTTAACTTGGCTCATGGCTGATGACAAACTCGTTTCACTGCTTACCACTAAGCTATTAATTTCACCCGCTTGTTGCGCCGATTGTTCTGATGCGCGAGCAACTTCAAGTGCAGTTGCGCTCATTTCGTTCATTGCGGTAACTACGCTTTCAATTTCGTGAAACTGCGCCTGTACATTATGTTTAGTATCAATAGCAATATGCTGAGCAATTTCGCCTTGCTGCTTAGTTTGATCAGACACATCTTTTAGCTGTGCAATTAACACTCTAAACTTAGTTAAAAATCGATTAAAGCCATCGGCTAATGCTATTAACTCTGCATGCGACTCTACATGCAGCGTATGAGTTAAGTCGCCCTCTGAGCTGGCAAGGTTATCAACGCGTTGCTGAATTTGCTGCAGTGGAGCAACAATACTGCCAATAACTAGCTTCATAATAATAAAAGCAACAACTGCAATTGCTAAACCAGTTATTAAAATAATAACCCCTAGTGACTGCGCAGTTTGCTGCATATTTTGCGAAAGTGCTTGCGGCCCGGCCAGTGCAAGCTCTGCTGGTACTTCTATAATTAACGACCACTGCCTATTAGCAAGCTTAATATTAATTGGGTAATTAACTAAATACTGATCGTTAGCTTTAAAAATACCACTGTGATCTTTTAGCTTTTCTAAATTATTAATCGTTACTGCGTTAACAGCTTCTTTAAAAGGACGCCCTAATTTAGATTTATAATGGCTGCTACCAACCACTAATCCCAAATCACTCAGCAAGGTTACTTTTGCTTTGCCATTATAAAGTTGCTTAGAAAGCTGCTCTGTCATAGTTTGAAAAGTAGGTAGTGTTAAGTCAGCGCCAGTAATACCAATAAACTGCCCTGATTTTAAAATAGGTACTGTTAAAGACGTTAGCATAACCGAATCGCCAGAGGGAATTTCGTATAGGTAGGGTTCCATAATACACGGCTTAAGTGTGTCTTTAGCACATAAATACCAATGTGCCTCTCGAATACCAAACTCGTTAAGTGTTGTTATGTACTTATCTGCGGCGTTAGCTACCTTTTGCTGTTCAATAACACCGTTTTCGTCGCGGGTAATATATACTTCAAGTGTGCCAGCACCATCAACAGAATGTTTATAACCTTGCTGAAAGTAGGCGTCTTGGCCGTCAAAAGCGTTGGCTTCAAACTGTGAGTAAACCGATGATAAAAGAGTGTTTTTTTCAATAATAGCATGGTTAATACTTACCACTGTATCTCGGTTTAAGCTATTTTGCTGGGCTGCGTCGCTAAGTAATGCTGCCAATGTATAGGGAATTCGGTAGGCTTCGTTAATAAACCCAGCTATTCTTTCACCGTAAACAGCCGCGTTTGCATTAAGTTTTTCTTCTACTTCAGCAACTATATATTCTTCAGACTTGGCCGCTAAATCTTTATTACTTAATGATAACTGCCACCATAAAATACTAGACAGTACTAATACAGTTATAAATATACTGCCCACTGAGAGCCACAATAACTTTTTTGCTAACGCTATTTCCCGCATTCATCACACCCTTTAATTAATTAACGTATATAGTTTAGTTGATCTATAAAATGAAGCTATTAATTTAGTGTAAAAACAGCAATCTCATACAAAAGTTTAGCCTTCATGTTTAGCCAAAAAAGCGGTGGCTATTGCAGCCATAATGAGTAAAAAAACACTAACCCATAAACACGCCACTAACCCATAAAGCTGAAATACCCAACCAGAAAGCACAGTACCCAGTAAGCGCCCCATGGCATTGGCCATGTAATAAAAGCCTACATCGAGCGACACACCATCACTGCTGGCAAAGCTCACTATTAAATAACTATGTAGCGATGAGTTAACAGCAAACACCCCACCAAAAATAAATAAGCCCACTATAAGCGTATAATTTACCGCACTATTAAATTGCATTAGCAGCGCTAAAACGCCAGTTACAACGCACAATAGCGTAACCCATTTATATGCTTTATTAACTGTATTAAAACCAGAGGTAATAACTTGCCCAGTAATTCGCGGTGCTTGCGATTGCACTAACCCATACGCTATTACCCACAGTGCCATAAAGCCACTAACCCAAGTATGGTTCCAGTTAAATTGCGTGGCTAAATACACGGGCAGAGCCACTACAAACCACACGTCTCGCGAGGCAAATAAACACAATCGTGCTGTGCTAAGTAAATTAATAGCGCGAGATTTAGAGAATAACGTTTTAAATTTAGGTTTGTTTTTGGCCTTACCTATATCGCCTTTTAAAAAGACTAAACTTATAACCCAGGCAACACTCAATAAAACGATTAAAGTAAACAACGCACCAACAAAACCAAATAAAGTAAGCAGTACCCCACCTAAAAAGAAGCCCACTCCTTTTAATGCATTTTTAGAGCCTGTAAGTATGGCAACCCATTTATATAATTGACTTTGCCCACTGCTGTTTTGCGGCACCAAATATTTAATCGCGCTTTTGGCGCTCATTTTATTAAGATCTTTGGCAATCCCACTTAACGCTTGTGCTGCCATTACATAAGCAACCGTTAACCAATCTGTTGGCACGCAAAGCATAGCAAGCGCAAGTATTTGCAGCCCTAAGCCTATATTCATGGTTTTATTTAAGCCAAGTTGCGCTCCTAACCATCCCCCCACTAAGTTAGTGATCACGCCAAATATTTCGTAAAACAAAAACAACATAGCAATCGCTAATGCGCCATAACCTAACTGATGAAAATACAGCACCACTAACATTCGCAGTGCGCCATCGGTTAAAGTAAAAGCCCAATAATTGCCGGTAATGATGAAATACTGTTTTAGTGAGCTTGGTAAGTTAGCTAGTTGCGCAAACATTAAATTAGCCTATTAACTTGATTGATCACTTAAACCAACTTTTAGCATTAGCTCTGCAGTACGATTTGCATAGCCCCACTCGTTATCGTACCAAGCGTATAATTTAAGCTGAGTGTTGTTAATTACCATAGTAGAAAGCGCATCTATTATGCTGCTGCGCGGATCGGTTGCGTAATCAATCGATACCAGTGGTTTTTCCTCGTAGCCTAAAATACCTTTAAGCTCGTTATTAGCCGCATTTTTAAACCAGCCATTTACTTCATCTTCACTAACGCTGCGCTGCAGTTCAAACACACAATCGGTAATCGAGGCGTTAGTAAGTGGTACACGTACAGCATGGCCGTTTAATTTACCTGTTAGCTCAGGAAAAATATGCGTAATAGCTGTTGCGCTGCCTGTTGTTGTTGGTATTAAACTTGTGCCACAAGAACGTGCTCGGCGTAGGTCTTTATGTGGTGCGTCAATAATGGTTTGCGTATTGGTAATACTATGAATAGTGGTTATGGAGCCGTGTTTTATTCCCACTTTTTGTTGCAGTACCTTCACAATAGGCGCTAAGCAGTTAGTGGTACAAGAGGCCGCAGTAACTATTTTATGCTCACTTGGCTTATAAAGATGATCGTTCACCCCTACTACTATATTTAAAATGCCCTCTTCTTTTACCGGTGCGGTCACCACCACGCGTTTAACACCTTGGGCTAAATACGCATTTAGTAACTGGGTCGTTTTCATTTTACCGCTGGCTTCTATTACTACATCGCAACCAGACCAATCGTTGTCGTTAATGGTTTTATGGTTGCTTACAGTTATATTATGTTTGCCAACCTCAATAATATTATTAGTGGCAGTAACAGGATGATGTAAACGCCCATGCACTGAGTCAAACTCCAATAAATGGGCATGGGTTTTAGCATCGCCCGCTATATCATTTACTTTTATAAACTCTATATTTGGCCAGTCAACCGCTGCGCGCAGCGTTAAACGCCCCATACGGCCAAAACCGTTAATACCTACTTTAATGGTCATAATAAAATACCTTCTGTTATATTAATTACTTAACCTGAACTCTGGTTAAGAGATTTACTAACGTATTGAGTCATAGTTATATTTAATTTTATTTTCTCTAGCCAGAGGTTTTCAGTGAAAACAAGGCTAATTTACGCGTCAATAGCTGGCCTATTGCAAGTGAATTCAACGCAGTTAGCGCTGAAAATAGCTGCTTGAGATAAGTTTATTACCCACAGATCAGGTTACTTAGCAACAGCGCTCAGGGCGATTACCCATAGCATTTAAGCGCTCTAAATCACTTTTATAAAATGATGCTGTTGCAACACGTGTTTGCGTAATTACTGTTTGTGCCCAATCTGGTAGTGCCTTATTAATACTGTAGTACACCCATTGGTTTTGTTTTCGATCTGTAAGCAATCCGCATTGGCGAAGCTGTGCTAAATGACGTGACACTTTAGGTTGGCTTAAATTAAGTGCCGCAACTAATTCGCAAACACATAACTCTTGCTGATCAGCAATAAGCAATATGGCCTTTAAACGTGTATCGTCCGCTAGGCATTTATAAAATTGCAGGGGGTTGAATTGTTCCATAGCGTCCTCGTATCGTTAATATGTACACAATAAAACAAAAACTGAATATATGAAATAGTGAATATACGATTTTCCGTATATTTGTTTTTTATGACCTCAAAAACAAAAAAGCACACAAGGTTATTGTGTGCTTTTTAAATATTAGCGAGTGCCGTTATTAAATAACCGACAGCTCAACTTCAATATTGCCGCGTGTTGCGTTTGAATATGGGCATACTAAGTGCGCTTTATCTACAAGCTCCTGTGCTTGCGCTTTATCCATATCACCCAGCGACACCGCTAGCTTAACTGCAATACCAAAACCACCGTCAATAGCGCCAATCGACACTTCTGAGTTAATGTGCGTGTCACTTGGCAGAGTAATTTTCTCGCTGCCCGCTACAAATTTAAGCGCACCAATAAAGCATGCCGCGTAACCTGCTGCAAATAGCTGTTCAGGGTTAGTTCCTTTACCATCATCGCCGCCTAAGCCTTTAGGAGTTGATAAATCTACATTTAAACGACCATCATCAGATTTAGCAGTGCCTTCACGGCCACCGGTTGCAGTTGCTTTTGCTGTATAGGCAACGTTTTGTAATACATTCATAATGAACTCCAAAATTTAAAAAATTAATTAACTCATTTAGTTTGCATGCAAAATAATAGAACAACTAAATATAGATTGCAAATGCTTTGCATGCAAATTAAAATGCACTTTATTCAGTAAAGAGGTTAAAGCATGTCATTTGAGCAGTTAAAATTAAAAAATCAGTTATGTCATCGTTTATATATGGCATCTAATAGTATTGCTCGCGCTTATAGGGAGCCTTTAGCTGAGCTTAATTTAACTTATCCGCAGTATGTAGTAATGATGGCACTGTGGGAGCAAGACCAAATAACCATTGCCGAGCTTATAAATAACACCGCAATTGATGGCGGTGCAATGACCCAAATACTAAAAAAAATGACCGATAAATCATTACTTGCCGTAGTAAAAGACGAGCACGACAAGCGCAAGCGTTTAGTACAACTCACTCAACAGGGGCAATCACTAAAGCTAAAAGCGGCTGATATACCTAGCAAAGTGCTGTGTAAATTTAATAACGTAAATACAGAGCAAGCAAAACAACTAATGCAGTTACTCGACTTAGTCGTTAACGATTTATCTAATTAATGACATAAACTATTTAAAATAGCGCGTGTATCAAATAAGTGCATACAGCCCAAAAAACCCACCATATAAGTGCAAAAAGCTAACAACTCTTTTATGTAAAAATACTAATTCATTGATTCGTATTCATAAAATATTCAATTAAACGTTGGCATACTTCTTCCTATTACTTTATGTGTTTAAAAAAAATCAAAGGAAAAGCTATGTTTAATTTATATCACACACTTTATTTACTATGGCGTTTAGATGTTAGTTTTTGGCAAGTAAACGAGCCAAATAATCCGCGTACTACCGCTGATAAAGAGCGTATTCTCAGCCGTTAAGCTTTTCTTGTTGGTGTCGCTTTGCAAGTAAACCCAATGCATTGTATTGTTAGTTCTATTAAACAATTTATTTGGAATGTGTATGCCTGCCTTAGAAGTTAATTTTGATGGTTTAGTTGGCCCTACTCACAATTATGCGGGGTTATCGTATGGTAACGTTGCTTCGTTAAATAACGCCGCTAGCTTTTCAAATCCCCAAGAGGCGGTACTTCAAGGCCTTGAAAAAATGAAAGCCATGCACGATAAAGGCTTAACTCAAGGTGTATTTGCACCCCATGCACGCCCCGACTTAAATATACTGCGCCGCCTAGGGTTTAGCGGTAACGACGCGCAAGTTATTAATAAAGCTTTTAACGCCGATCCTATTTTATTACGCGCATGTTATTCAGCCTCAGCAATGTGGACAGCAAACGCCGCTACTGTGTCGCCATCGCCCGATACAACCGATGGTAAAGTGCACTTTACCGCTGCAAATTTAAACAATAAGTTTCATCGCTCGTTAGAGCCTGCCACCACAACGCGGTTGTTAAAAGCAATGTTTAATAACCAAAACCACTTTGCGCATCATACCCATTTACCCGATCAAGGCTTTTTTGGTGATGAAGGTGCAGCAAATCACACCCGTTTTTGCGACAGTCATGGCGAGCAAGGCCTAGAAATGTTTGTATTTGGGGCCAGTGCATTTAACAGCCATTTACCAAAACCGGTTAAATTTCCTGCAAGGCAAACCCTCGAAGCCTCAGAAGCTATTTGCCGCTTACATAATTTAAAAGATACCAGCCAAATTTTACTGCAGCAAAACCCAGATGTGATTGACCAAGGGGTTTTTCATAACGACGTTATTGCAGTAGGTAATGCCAACGTTCTGCTGTGTCATCAGCAAGCATTTTTAAATCAGCAGCAAGCATTGCAAGATATTCGCGAAGCCTACATTGGTAATAAACAATTTTATATTATTGAAGTACCTACAAGTAAAGTAAGTATTCAAGATGCAGTTAGTAGTTATTTATTTAACAGCCAGCTAGTAAGCCTAAGTGATGGCTCTATGTTATTAGTAGCGCCAAAAGAGTGCCAACGTAACAGCGCGGTTAACGACTACATTGAAGAAATGATCATGGCCGATAATCCTATAAACCAAGTACGCTTTTTTGATTTACGCCAAAGTATGCAAAATGGCGGCGGCCCAGCTTGCTTGCGTTTACGGGTTGCTTTGAACGAGCAAGAACTCGCTGCAGTAAACCCAGACGTTATTTTAACCGATACTAAATACACACAACTGTGTAACTGGGCACAACGTAACTACCGCGACCAATTAGGTGCTAAAGACTTTGCCGACCCAGCACTGCTGAGCGAAAGTTACCAAGCACTTGATGAGCTAACCCAACTACTTAATTTAGGCTCAGTGTACGACTTTCAATTAGAAGGTTAATTACTTACTTAAGCTAAATAACCTGAGCTCCGGATAATAAACTTATCTCAAGCAGCTATTTTCAGCGCTAACTGCGTTGAATTCACTTGCAATAGGCCAGCTATTGACGCGTAAATTCGCCTTGTTTTCACTGAAAACCTCTGGCTAGAGAAAATAAAATTAAATATAAATATGATTCAATACGTTAGTAAATCTCTTAACCAGAGTTCAGGTTAAATAATTACAAACGATACAACAAAAAATAGCGAGCCTTAGCTCGCTATTTTTATGTGTGCTGATACTGCTAATATTAATCTACTTTTGCAGTGTCTTTATTAATTGTAACGCTTGTTGCTAGCGACTCAGGTAAGTGCAAAGTGCGCTGCGGGAATGGAATTGTTAGCCCTGCTTGCTCAATTGACTCTTTAACGCGCTTATTAAGATCCCACACTGTTTGCCAGTAATCACCATTTACAGTCCATGCGCGTAATTGTAGGTTTACCGAACTTTCGGCTATAGATACCACCATTACTTTTGGCGCTGGCTCTGCTAGTAAACGCCCTTCTGAGCTGGCTATTTGTTTAAGTACATTTAAGCCATCATCTATTGAGTCGGCATACGAAATACCCACTACAATATCCATGCGTCTTTTGCCGTTACGGGTAAAGTTTTTAATATTACCACCCCACACTTTGCCGTTAGGAGAGGCTATATAAAGGCCGTCGGTGGTTTTAAAAATAGTAGTGAATAAGTTAATTTCGCTCACCGTACCCGATGTACCACTGGCATCAATAAAGTCACCTACTTTAAAAGGTCTTAATATTAATAACATAATACCTGCAGCTATATTACTTAACGTACTTTTTAACGCCAAACCAATTGCTAAACCTGCAGCGGCCATTAGTGCCACTAAACTGGCGGTATTGACCCCAAAAATATCTAAAATAAATAACGAGCCAATTATATAAACCAAGTAACTCGAAAGGCGAGAGATAATAGGCAGCAAAGTTTTATCTAATTTATTAAGCGGCGATTTAGAGCCATTAACTGCTCTTTTAACAGCGCGGGCAATTACGCCACTGGCAATTAAAATCACCAAAGCTAGAATCACTTTGTATCCTAAAGTGATGATTGTTTCTGAATGGCTTTGCCAAAATGCTAAAAGTTTATCTTTCATGTTTGTTCCGATAAATGTGGCTGAAACTCAGCAAAATTATGGTTAAATTTAATAAAAACGACTTCAAAAGAAGTGGCGCGAGTATATAGTAAAAAACAATTAAATCGATAAAATTAAAAACCATTTAAAACAGCATGTTAAAAGTTCTAACTCTTCATATTTTTAATTCAATTTAGGTTAAGGGTTAAATACATACACTTAACAAATCAAATAAAAGGAAACAAGCATGAACTTTAAATCAACAATATTAAGTAGCGCTATTATTTTTGCCTTAGCAGGCTGTGGCTCATCAAATGACGAGGCTGAAACAACCCCACCGCAAGCAAGTGATAAAACCACTTTTAGCTTAGGCATTTCCGACGCACCAGTCACTGGTTTAAAACAAGTTAACGTGGTGTTTGATTCAATAACAATTAAAGCCCAAGCAGGTGAAGAAGTTAGCTTTGCAACTCGCTCTAAAAACGATTCCACCTTAGCGCAAATGGTCAATTTACTAGACTATACGGGCGACGATATTTTTCAATTACTTAACGATCAAGAAGTCCCCGCTGGGGATTATTCGTGGATCCGCGCACAAGTGATAAACGGCGACACGAACAACCTTAGCTTAACATCTCACGTAGTTTATGAAGACGGCAGCATTGCACCGCTTATCGTAAAAAGAAAAGGTAACGATGGCGTGGGTGAAATTCAGTTAGATGGCTTTACACTCAATCAAACCGACAACGAGTTTGTATTAGAGTTTGATTTAAAAAAATCGTTAGTTGATCCACAAAATAATGACGAAATATTTTTAAAACCTCGCGGCGTGCGTTTACAAAACCTTTCTGAATCACAAGATATTGAAGGCACTGTAAGCCAAACACTTATAAACAATTGCGAGACTGATAACATTGCTCTTGCCGCTGATGATTCATCATTTGGTCATGCTGTTTACCTTTATTCTGCGCAAGCACAAACCCCTACAGATATGCATGAAATAGATGACCAAACGCCTGATAACGCACCGTTGGCGACTGCCAATGTTGTATTTGATGCGGACGATAATGAATACGAATTTGAACTCGCATTCATAACTCCAGGCGACTACCAACTTGCTTATACATGTAGCGCACACCTAGACGATGCAGAGCAAGTAGATGCTGATTTTAATATTTATCAACTAAAACAAATTAGCCTAACGCAAGCTGACGATTTATCAGTCAATTTTGACATAGCGCAATAACTGCATGGCGCACATTGAGCTGCGCCTTTATTCATTTGTTAATAAGGAAAAAACCATGGCAAAAGAGAAAATAGTACTCATAACCGGCGCTTCTAGTGGCATTGGTGAAGCAACGGCAAAAACCTTAGTAAACAACGGTCATAAAGTTATATTAACCGCCCGTAGAGAAGAGCAACTTAACCAACTTGTTGCCGAGCTAGGATCAGATAACGCACTGAGCGTAGCCGCAGATGCCACCGACTTTACCGCACTTGAAAACGTAGTTACTAAAGGCATTGAAAAGTTTGGCCGATTAGATGTAGCCTTTGCTAACGCAGGTATGGGCGTTTCAACTGCTGGCACCGAAAAAGGTGATCCGGATGAGTGGTCAACCATGATCGATATAAATATTAAAGCCCTATTGTGGAGCGCAAAATTAACACTGCCGCATTTACGCAAAACTACCGGACACTTTATATTAACCAGCTCTGCCGCTGGCCGTAAGCCAATTGGCGGCTCTATTTACGGTGCAACTAAATGGTTTGCTTATGGCTTTGGACAAAACTTAGCAGAAGAAATGAGTGAGTGGAATGGCCGCTGTACAACCATAGCACCAGGTATGGTAAATACCCCGTTTTTTGATGAAGCTAAACCCGACAAACTCGACCCGCAAGATGTAGCCGACGCCGTATTATTTGCGATTGAGGCAAACCAGCGCAATAGCGTACGCGAAATTTATTTAATGCCGACTAATTAAATGTAGCTTGGTAGATTTTGGCTGTCAGGTTTAATACAAGTGGTATTAAACCTGGTGGTTGCTTGTCCTAAATATGGGCTGAGAGCTGTTTAAGAGAAAAATTTTGGTCGTTTAAAAGCCCTGTTATATTTTTTAAACTGCACTTGTCGCTCTATTTTAATTTGCGATTTTCTTAGTAATCAAGATGGATTCAGCCAAATTTTCATACTAGTGGATTTACTTGTTAACCGTATTTAATTCTGTAAAAGAAACCTGCGTAAATCTCGCTCTTGTCGCATTACATGTAAAATATAAACCTTATCATTTTCAATTTTATAGAAAATACGACACGGATTAACAATAACTTCTCGGTAGTTTAAGTTATTTAGCTCAGCAGGCCTTTTACCTGATTCTGGATGATTTTCTAACCTTGATACTTTCTCAAATACTTTTTGAACCAATTTTTTAGCCACAATCAGATTACTTAAAGCAATATATTCAGCAACATAATTTAAATCATCGAGAGCTGGAGATGTCCATATTATTTCAGCCATTTACTCATTTTCTCTTTTGCTTCTTGATTAGAGAATAAATGGCCATTTTTAATAGCTTGTTCACCGCGCGCTACACCTTCAAGGATTGCTATTCGTTGTTGCATGAATTCATAATCATCAACATCAACTAGATAAGCAGATGGTTTACCATGTTCTGTAATTAACACAGGCTCTTTTGAAGTATGAAGATCAGCTAATATTTTAGTAGCTTGGCGTTTAAGAGTCGTAACTAGCTCAACTTTCATAAAAAATCCTATCTAGAACTTAAGTAATGTATCACTATAGTATCACAGCAGCCGGAGGTTACAACGACACGACTAAAAATTAGCCTACGATATTTGTCATTTCACAAACCGAAATACCCCTATATTACAACAACTTAACCAAGCTATAAAATAAACAACTGTAAACAGTTAGTTAGCTTCGCCTTACCTTTTCTAAATGTAGCAAAACCCCAAAATGGTGGAGTTCAGTAATATCAGACGTATAGCTGATTAGTTATACCCGTTGATTATTAATTAAGTGGTTATATTTAAATACCTGTGTTTAAACCAATAACGCGTTCACCCTATAACTCTTAAACTTGTAACTCGTTATTGCTTATAAAATTAGTTAAAAATCACAATCTACTCCTATTGAATCCTAATTAATTTTACTTCATATTAAATACTCTTATTTCTCACTTATTATGCTGTTATGTCATTTTTAAAATTTAGCCATGCACTAATACTCACACTTGCTAGTACCTTACCGCTTATAAGTCATGCTGCGCTTGATAAAAACGAGCGTGAAATAGTAAAACAGGTCGATAAAAATATTCCTCAAGCACTGCAAGAAATAGAGCAAGCTGTAAATATTAATAGCGGTTCGCTTAATATTGCAGGTGTAAAAAAAGTAGGCGCGCTGACAAGCGAGCAGCTTAAAGCTATTGGTTTTAAAGTAGAATGGCTGGATGGCAGTGCGTTTAACCGCGCAGGGCATGTATTAGCAACCTTTGAGAGTAAAAACCCCGATGCAATAAAAATACTGATGATCGGCCATCTAGATACAGTCTTTGCCAAACACGATGATTTTACAACCTACAAACAGCTTGATGCCGATACAGCCAGTGGCCCAGGCGTTGCCGATATGAAAGGCGGTAACACGATAATAATTACCGCACTTAAAAGCTTGCAAGCGCTTAACTTACTTGAAAATGTAAGCATAAAAGTAATACTCACTGGCGATGAAGAAAGCAGCGGTCGTCCGCTTAGCTTATCTAAACAAGCCATTGTTGATGCGGCAATGTGGGCAGACGTTGCTTTAGGCTTTGAAAATGGCGATAACAATATTAAAACCGCCATGGCGGCGCGCCGTGGTTATACCGGCTGGACGCTAAACGTAAGTGCTGCAGCGGCGCATTCGTCGCAAATATTTAGTGATAATGTAGGCTATGGCGCTATTTACGAAGCATCGCGTATTTTAAATAGCTTTAGAGAACAACTTGCCACACAACCTAATTTAACTTTTAACCCAGGGCTTATTGTGGGTGGCACAAATGCCGACTACGACAGCGCTAATTCGTCAGCAACTGCGTTTGGTAAAAGTAATGTAATAGCACAAACCGTACATATAGCAGGCGATTTACGCGCACTTTCACCAAAACAATTAGAAAACGCAAAAAGGTCAATGCAACTCATAGCTAGTAATAGTTTAAATGGCAGTAAAGCAGAGCTTATTTTTGAAGACGGCTACCCGCCAATGGCATTAACCGATGGCAATAAAAAGCTATTAGCATTATACAGCGATGCGAGCCACGATTTAGGTTACAACAAAGTAGTGGCAGCCAATCCACGCAATGCAGGCGCTGCGGATATTTCGTTTGCCGCAAGCCATGTTAATATGGCACTTGATGGCTTGGGCTTAATGGGCAGTGGCGCGCACACTAAAAACGAAACTGCCGATTTAACTAGCCTTGATAAAAACATAAAAAAAACCGCATTGCTTATTTACAGGTTAGGACAGCTGTAAGATTATTATTTAATGTTTTCTACCAGTGAGCCAACTAATTATGTTTAATTCCATTAACCCAAGAGCAGGTTAACCCTACTCTTTAGCCTAGCTTTAATTCTGGTAATAAGTATGCAAAAGGCCAATAAAATTGGCCTTTTGCATAAGTAATGTTGCATGTATAAGGTGATCTGGGTAGTTAACTCACCATTGAACCATTACAATCACCAACGCTGGTACTATTAATTTTATGTTTCACGGTGCTTTTTCTCATGGCTATCGTAATCAGCATCGCGTACTCTTCTATCACTGTCTCTTTTGCCTTTTTTGCGTTTTCTTTGTAAGCGCGTAATTAGCCCCACATACCAATGTTAATGGCACCTATGCATAATTTACTCAGCATATTAACCTGAGGTA
>NZ_JAGGDL010000051.1:0-20236 GCF_017653575.1 Pseudoalteromonas sp. K222D | reverse complement strand
GGTGGGCGCAGGAGGATTCGAACCTCCGACCGCTCGGTTCGTAGCCGAGTACTCTATCCAGCTGAGCTATGCACCCACTTTATAGTTTACTTATTTTAACTCTAAGCAGAGCTTTTGCTTATTTAAACTCTAAGCAGAGTTATTAAAGTATGGTGGGCGCAGGAGGATTCGAACCTCCGACCGCTCGGTTCGTAGCCGAGTACTCTATCCAGCTGAGCTATGCACCCATACTTTAAAACTTACAAAACACGCCATTTAAAAATGGTGGAGAGGGAGGGATTCGAACCCTCGATAGAGCTACAAACTCTATACTCCCTTAGCAGGGGAGCTCCTTCGGCCACTCGGACACCTCTCCGTCTTGTGGGGCGTATAATAAAGAGTTCAGAAAATATGTCAAACACTTTTCTACCAAATGTGCCTATATGGTTATAGATTGTGCATCTAGTTAGTTTTAATGTGTAATTAGTTTGAAATTCAAACAACTTTTAACTTTTTTCTGGTGGGTTAACGCCTAACACAGGCACTAAATCATCATTTAACTCTGCAAGATACTGCTCTTGATAACCTAACTTTTGAAACTCTGCAATACAGGCTCGGTAAAAGGCTTGTCTTGCATCTTCTGTTTCACAGTTATTGATTGGGTTTTCAATACATTTATTTTTCATATTATTATTTATAAATCCATTTAATCTTTTTATTTAGAGCCTTAAATCAATCCTCTAAATTTCCATCGTAGTGTAGCGAACAACTTTACATAAATGCAACAGTGCGTTTAAAAAACACTCAGATTAAAAAGTTATAGCCCAGACACAAAAACGCCGCATTTAAGCGGCGCTTTATTACTTTACATTATTAAGCTTAGTCGGCTTGCGGGCGCATATGCGGGAACAAGATAACGTCTTTAATGGTTGGAGAGTCAGTAAACAGCATTACTAAACGGTCAATACCAATACCTTCACCTGCAGTTGGTGGTAAGCCATACTCTAGTGCGCGTATGTAGTCTTCGTCGTAATGCATTGCTTCATCATCGCCTGCGTCTTTCTCTTCAACTTGACGAGTAAAACGCTCTGCTTGGTCTTGTGCATCGTTAAGCTCAGAGAAACCATTAGCCAGCTCACGTCCGCCAACAAAAAACTCAAAGCGGTCTGTAACAAATGAATTTTCATCGTTACGACGTGCCAATGGTGATACTTCCCATGGGTAGCCGGTAATAAACGTAGGTTGAATAAGCATGTGCTCTGCTGTTTCTTCAAATATTTCACACAAAAATTTACCTGGGCCCCAAACACAGTTTTCAGGAATTTTAACGTGTACTTGCTTAGCGTACGCTTTTAATTGTTCAAAATGGTTTTCTGGGTCGTTAAATACTGCCGCATCAAACTCAGGGTTATATTTTAAAATTGCGTCGCTCATGCTTAAGCGCGTAAACGGTTGACCAAAATCGTATTCAACTGAGTCAATTACTTCGCCGTTTTCGTCTTTAGTTGTGTTAACTACCACAGCACTACCAAGTACGTTTTCTGCAACTGTACGTAGCATGTCTTCGGTAATGTTCATCAGATCGATGTAATCAGCGTATGCTTGGTAAAATTCAATCATTGTGAATTCTGGATTGTGACGCGTAGATAACCCTTCGTTACGGAAGTTACGGTTAATTTCGAATACGCGATCAAAACCACCTACCACTAAACGCTTTAAGTACAGCTCAGGCGCTATACGTAGGTACATGTCAATATCAAGCGCGTTATGGTGTGTTACAAACGGGCGTGCCGATGCACCGCCAGGAATAACCTGTAGCATGGGTGTTTCTACTTCCATAAAGTCACGGTCTGCTAAAAAGCGACGAATGCCTTCAACTACTTGTGAGCGAATGCGGAATGTTTCACGCGTTGCTTCGTTAGTAATTAAATCAACGTAACGTTGACGGTACTTAGTTTCTTGATCTGATAAGCCATGGAATTTTTCAGGCAACGGGCGAAGTGACTTAGTTAACAGTTGGTACTCTGTCATTTCTACGTATAAATCGCCTTTACCCGATTTATTAAGCGCGCCTTTAACACCAATAATATCGCCAGTATCTAGTTGGCCATATTTTTCTTTTAAATCTTTTTGCACATCTTTAGACGCATATGATTGTACGCGGCCTTTCATGTCTTGAATTACAAAAAATGGTCCGCGCTTTGCTAAAATACGTCCAGCAATAGACACTACTTGTTGTAACTCTACTAATTCTTCTTTGCTCTTATCACCAAACTGGGCTTGCAAATCTGCCGTGTAATGCTCACGACGGAATTGGTTTGGATGACCGTTGGCTGGGCAATTTTGGCGTATAGCATCTAATTTGCCACGACGCTCAGCGATTAACTTGTTTTCGTCTTGGATTTGATCAGTCATTTTTTTAGCTCTTTATTAGCTTGGTGGTTATAAACCAGATTTTAAGCTGGCTTCTATAAATTTGTCTAAGTTGCCGTCAAGTACCGATTGGGTATTACGGCTTTCAACGCCTGTACGTAAATCTTTAATGCGAGCGTCATCGAGTACGTATGAACGAATTTGACTGCCCCAACCAATGTCCGACTTTGAGTCTTCTTGGGTTTGTTTTTCAGCATTTTGTTGTTGTAACTCTAGCTCAAACAGTTTTGCTTTTAACTGTTTCATTGCTTGGGCTTTATTTTTATGTTGTGAGCGCTCATTTTGGCACTGCACTACGGTATTTGTTGGTACGTGCGTAATACGAACCGCTGATTCAGTGGTGTTAACGTGCTGACCACCTGCGCCCGAGGCACGGTAAACGTCAATACGTAAGTCAGACGGGTTCATATCAATTTCAATATTGTCGTCAACTTCTGGGTAAACAAATGCAGAGGCAAACGAAGTATGACGACGACCACTTGAGTCAAACGGGCTTTTTCGCACTAAACGATGCACGCCAGTTTCGGTACGTAACCAACCATACGCGTATTCGCCAACAAAGCGAACTGTTGCGCCTTTAATTCCTGCAACATCGCCGCCAGTAGCTTCCACTAATTCAACTTTAAAGCCTTTAGCTTCGCCCCAGCGTAAATACATGCGCAGCAAAATATTACACCAGTCTTGTGCTTCAGTGCCGCCAGAACCAGATTGTAAATCAAGGTAAGCGTCGTTTGAGTCATGAGGACCGCTAAACATACGACGAAACTCTAACGCTTCTAGTTGCTCGTTCAAGTCTGCTAGTTCGCTTTGTGCTTCATCAAAGGTTTCTTGATCTTCGGCTTCTACAGCAAGCTCAAGTAAGCCTTCAACGTCGTCAGTACCCGTCACTAAAGTATCGATAGTTTCAACAACAGCTTCTAATGCCGACTTTTCACGGCCGAGAGCTTGTGCGCGTTCAGGTTCATTCCATACGGCTGAGTCTTCAAGTTCGGCGTTAACTTCTTCTAAGCGTTCTTGTTTAAGAGCATAGTCAAAGGTACCCCCGAAGCAACTCAGTACGTTCGCGAATTTCCTTGATTTGGTTAATCACAGGATTCACTTCAAACATGGTCATTACTCCAAAATGGCTAGGTTATTACGCTCCTTAAAAAGGAATTAACGCAATATATTATCGTCAAATGATAAAAACGCCCGATTTTAACAAAAAACCGTGCGCTTTATTAGCACTTTATGCGATCTATTCTAGATATTTTTTAGCTGGCTTTTTCTAGCTCTCGGATAATTAATTGCAGGGTGAACTTGCCTCTAAACTCATTTATATCGAGCTGATACGCTGCTTTAACAAATTGTGCGTTGTTATCTGGCCATTCTTTTAAATCAATGCCAAAAGCTATGGCATCAACTAAGCGGCCTGATTGATGTTTTAATACCAGTTTTAAATGCTTTTCGCCCACTATACGCTGCTGAATTAACTCAAATGTGTGCTCAAATACCGGTTCAGGAAATTGCTGCCCCCAAGGGCCCGCTTGTTTTAATTGCTGGGCAAAATCCATGGTAAAACACTCATTTGGCAACTCGCCATCGGTAAATACAATGCAGCGTTTACTTTCTTCACTAAGCTGGGCGCTAACGGCAGTATCAAAGGCGTGTTTAAATTCGCTAAATTGCTGCTCATTAATACTTAAACCGGCCGCCATGGCATGGCCACCAAACTTACTAATTAAGTGCGGTTCGGCCGTACTTAGCCCTTCGAGTAAATCGCGTATGTGCAGCCCTTCAATTGAGCGACATGACCCTTTTATCTCACCGTTTTCGCCACCCGCAAATATAACTGTTGGGCGGTGGTATTTTTCTTTTAAACGCCCGGCTAAAATACCGATAACACCTTGGTGCCAATCCTCTTGGTATAAACAAATAGCGTCGGGAATATTGTCATCATTAAACGCTAACTTATCAAGCACAGCTTGCGCTTCATGCTGCATGCCTTGCTCTATTTCGCGGCGTGCAAAGTTTAAGCTATCTAGCTCACTAGCAATGCGCCTAGCTTGGTTTATATCGGTACTGAGTAAGCAGGCTATGCCTAAACTCATGTCATCTAAGCGCCCTGCGGCATTTAGGCGCGGAGCAAGCGAAAAACCAAAGTCGCTGGCACTCAATCTTGAGGCATTACGATTAGCAACCTCAATGAGGGCAGTAATGCCTGGGCGAGTTTTACCACTGCGAATACGCGCTAGTCCTTGGTGCACCAATGTCCGGTTATTGGCATCAAGCGCCACTACATCGGCTACAGTACCAAGCGCAACTATGTCGAGCAGGTCGGCTAAGTTAGGCATAGGCTGCTGCGCAAAATGATTTTGCTCACGCAGTGTGCTTCTAAGGGCAATAAGTAAGTAAAAAGCCACACCAACACCTGCAATCGATTTAGACGGAAAGCTGCAGTCGTGCCTGTTCGGGTTTACTATGGCATCGGCATTAGGGAGTGTTTCGCCCTGTAGGTGATGGTCGGTAACCAGTACTTTAATATTGGCGGCTTTTACAATATCAATACCCGCAATACAGGAAATACCGTTATCGACTGTAATTACTAAATCGGGTTTAAGCTGTACTATTTGCGCAGCTAACGCCGGGCTTAAGCCATAACCTAAGCTAAACCGATCAGGTACTAAGTAATCTAAATGAGCAAAGCCAAACATGGCCAAGCCTTGCATTAATGTAGCGGTACTGGTTGCACCATCAGCATCAAAATCGCCAACAATTAAAATATGGCTTTGGGCATGTAGCGCCTCAATTAACAAGTCGCAGGCTTTGTCCATATCTTTAAATAACTTAAAGTCGTGTAATGTGGCGGCGCTGTTATTTAGCTCATCGGCATGGGAAACATTTCGCGTGGCATAAATTTGCTTAATTACAGGGTGTAAATGACTCGGTAAATGTGAATCATCGACGTTTTCGCGCGTTTGGATCGTTTTTTTCATGCAGATTTTTAACTTATTTGGTTCATCATAAATATACAAAAAAAGGCCTTTCGGCCTTTTTTTATGCGCATCGTAAATTTAATTACTATGGGGCTTTACTAGCGTTAAGCGCAGCGCTTAATGCGGCAGCTGGCTGATAACCTGGGATCATGGTGCCATCTTCTAAAATAATAGCAGGTGTACCGGTAACACCAAAGCTTTGACCTAGCTGATAATGCTCAGCAACTGGCGCACTACAACCTTTAACTGCTGTAGTATTTGAGCCACTTTTAGCTTCGGTTAGTGCTTCTTGTTGATCTTTAGCACACCATACGTTCATTAAGTCATTATAACCTGAACCTTGTAGGCCACCGCGCGGAAACGCTAAATACTTAACGGTAATACCCGCTTCAAGTAAATCATCTAGCTCACGGTGTAATTTACGACAATAACCACAGCTAATGTCGGTAAATACGGTAATGCTATGTTTTTCGTTAGGTGCTTTGTACACTATCATCGAATCTTCGTATTCTTTTAACCCAGCTTGGCGTACGCCGTTTAGTGCTTTTTCGGTTAAATTACTACGATTATTTAAGTCTATAAGTGTCCCTTGCATTAAAAACTGTCCGTCTGGGCTTGCATAAAGCACACCTTGATTAGTGATCAGTTCTTTTAAACCCGCTACTGGGCTTGGGTTTATTTGCTTAACGGTAACACCAAGCGCGGCAAATTTAATAACAATAGGATCATTAGCGTTAGGGGCTACAGCCACATCATTCGCTACGGCACTTAAACTAGTGCATAACATGGCACCTGCTAACATTAATTTTTTCATAATTCTTCTCTATTTTTATAAATACATATCAATTGACCGGCTTAGTGATAATAAATTTCATATTAAGCACGTGGATGATGCTGCGCATGTACCGATTTTAATCGCTCATTTGCAACATGCGTATATATTTGGGTGGTTGATAAATCACTGTGTCCTAACATCATTTGAACCACACGTAAGTCTGCCCCATGATTTAATAAGTGGGTTGCAAATGCATGGCGCAATGTATGCGGTGACAATGACGACTCAATTGATGCCAAAATAGCATAGTGCTTCACTCTATGCCAAAAAGTTTGTCGGGTCATGCCAACCCCTCGCTTTGAGGGAAACACAAAGTCGGTGGCGTGTTTAATCATTTGCGCCCGTCCCACCTTTAAAAACTGCTCAAGCCAATACATGGCCTCTTCGCCCAGTGGCACTAAACGCTCTTTATTCCCCTTACCTTTTACAAACACTACAGCTTGGCGCAAATTAATTTGTTCAATCCGCAGCCCTACAAGCTCACTAACCCGCAAACCTGTTGCATATAGTAACTCAAGCATGGCTTTATCGCGCAGCCCCATTGGCTCATCGGTATTGGGAGCGCTCAGTAGCGCCTCTACTTCAGCCTCCGAAAGCGTTTTAGGCAAAGACTGTCCTGCTTTAGGTTGCGCAATATTGAGCATTGGCGAGTCGCTAATTAACTTTTCGCGCACAAAGTACTGATAAAAACGCTTAAGCGCACTAATACTACGCGCAGTACTACGCGGCTTTAAGCCTAGATCAACTCTATGGGCTAAATAGCTTTCAACGTCTAGGCCGGTTACAGTCATTAAATTTTTGCCTTTTAAAAACTGGCAAAACTTATCTAAATCGCTGCGATACGCCGATAGTGTATTTTCACTCACCCCTTGCTCTAAATACAAACAATCTAAAAATGTTTCTAGGTAGTCGTTATTGCTTTTGGGTGCCGTGCTTGGTTCTGAAAAGTCGTCAGCTAGCGTTGTCACTTTTGTGCTCTCATTTTTGTTATAGCCATTGCCTAAGGTATCAATTAAAAACACCTTACGGTAAACTTGAGCTTATCATATCAGGCAATTACACAGTGATAAATACGATGCAAATTGGTTTATTTTTTGGCTCTACTACCTGCTACACCGAAATGGCAGCAGAAAAAATTCGCGACATTATTGGTGCCGATATCGTTACCTTGCATAATATTAAAGACGAACCACTAAAAAATGCAGAGCAATACGATTTCATTATTTTTGGTATTTCAACCTGGGATTTTGGTGAAATACAAGAAGACTGGGAGTCAAAGTGGGACGACATAGCAGACGTAAACTTAAATGGTAAAACCATCGCGTTATTTGGCATGGGTGATCAACAAGGTTACGGCCAGTGGTTTCAAGATGCGCTTGGCATGCTACACGACGAAATAAGTCCGCAAACATTTACCCAGTTAGGTTTTTGGCCAAACGACAATAGTTACGAGTTTGAAGCATCTAAAGCACTCACCGAAGACGGTACACACTTTGTTGGTTTAGCCCTTGATGAAGACAGCCAGTACGAGCTAAGCGACGAGCGTATTGCCACTTGGGTTGAACAGGTAATGACCGAGTACAGCGAAACCCTGTAATACTGTTTATTATTGTTGTACTTGTAAAGCGCAGCCACACTGCGCTTTAATTTTATTGGCTAACTACTCTACTCTTAGCCAATATTGGTTACGATAAAAAAAGCCAATATAACCACGCACTTCTAATTTTTCACCAGCATCTTGAGTCGTTAAGCGCACTGTATAGCTTTTACCGTTATTTGGGTCGAGTATTTGACCGTCTTCCCAACTACCATCACCGCTATCAATCACATTATCAATAATGGTCATGCCTAATATGGGCTGATCTTTTTTATCGCCCGAGCACTGCGAGCACACTGCATTTTGCTTATCTTTATTTAATAATGTTTCAATGGTGCCGCTTAAAACCCCGTTATTTTCAACTATACGGACATACGACTTAGCTTCATTAGTGTCTTCATCAATGGTTTTCCAAAGCCCAACAGGCGTCATACTGGCAAGTACGCTCTGCGTTGTAAAAAATGTAGCGGCTAAGGCGCTTAATAATACTGATTTAGTTCGTTTTTTCATTATAAGTTACCTGTATACATATAAACTCATCATACCAGCACTGTTTACCACATTACATCTTCAAATAAAATGCTTTGCACAGCGTAATATAATCTTCGCTATAGTTGTTTTCATTATCTTTTATACACAAAGCTGATTCCACAATGCTCTGGTTTATATAGCTAAAGGTCATTAGGCTTCGGCTAATCGCTTTATTTGGCGTCGCCTTTACTTGGCAATGAGTATTTAAAAAAAGCCCGTTTTGAGTAGCAAGCTCAATAAACACCGCAACCTCTGTAGTGGGTAAAATTAAGCTAAAGGTTGAGCCTGCATGACTGAGCTTTTTAAAAGCACTAATTAGCTCAGCAAAACTTAAGCCATCTGTATGGCGCGCAATATTACGCGCCTCATTATTACCTTTTAAACTGTGATTAAAATACGGCGGGTTGGCTATCACTACATCAAACGGCTGCGCGCTGTTAAAAGTTTGAATGCTTTGCTGGTGCACCTCTATATTTGGCCACGGGCTAGCGGCAATATTTTGCAACGCTTGTTGGTAAGCATTTTTATCAACTTCTACCGCCGTTATAGTTAACTGGGGGCTGCGCTGTTTACACATAAGCGCCAGCAATCCCGTGCCTGTACCTATATCTAGCAAGCTGTTGGCATTACTTAAATTAGCCCATGCCCCAAGCAAAATACCATCGGTTGATACCTTCATTGCACACTGTTCGTGCGCAACTTTAAATTGTTTAAATGCAAAACCAGACATTTTTTCACCTTTTCATTCACCAAGCAGGCGTAACCGAGTATAATTAGTGCCATTGTCCTTTATTTTTGACACTCTATGCAATTTTCTGAATTTGATCTTGATAACAAGCTACTCGACGCCATTAATAAAATGGGTTACGAAACGCCAACCAGCATTCAACAACAAGCTATTCCTGAAGCACTTCAGGGGCGTGATATTTTAGCATCTGCGCCTACAGGTACAGGTAAAACAGCCGCCTTTTTAATTCCGGCTATTCAATATTTATTGGATTTTCCGCGTCGTGATCCTGGTTTTGCGCGCGTATTAGTAATGACGCCAACTCGTGAGCTAGCTTATCAAATTCATGAACAATGCGAACTACTTGCTAAACGTACTAACCTTAAAATTGGGGTAGTAACAGGCGGTATTAACTATGGTACGCATAAAGAGATTTTTGAAAAAAATAATGACATTTTAATCGCCACCCCAGGGCGTTTAATGGAATATTTAGAAACCGAAAACTTTCATGCTGAACACGTAGAAATGCTTATTATTGATGAAGCCGACCGCATGCTAGACATGGGCTTTAAAAAAGAAATGAGCCGTATTTGTGATGAAGCTAAAAATCGTCGTCAGTGCTTTTTATTCTCAGCAACCCTTGAAGGCGACAGTGTTGAAAGATTTGCTGAAACAACGCTAAACGATCCAGCATTGCTTGAAGCTGAATCGTCACGCAAAGAAAAGGCTAAAATTCACCAGTGGGTACATTTAGCCGATGACTATCATCATAAACTTGAGCTGTTAGTTAATACCCTTAATGGCCCAGACGTAACTAAAGCCATAGTGTTTGTTAAAACCCGTGAGCGTCTTGAAACGCTAATTGGTGAACTAACAACTAACGACGTTAAAGCAGCCTGGTTACGCGGCGAAATGCCGCAAGACAAACGCATGAAAGCGATGGAAAACTTCCATAGCGGCAAAACCCGTATATTAGTTGCTACCGATGTAGCGGCGCGCGGTATTGACGTGGCTGATATTAGCCATGTAATTAACTTTGACCTACCACGCACAGCCGATATATATGTACACCGTATTGGCCGTACAGGCCGCGCTGGTAAAAAAGGCATCGCTCTTTCACTGGTTGAAGCGCACGATATTGGCATTCTTTATAAAATAGAGCGCTATATTGAGCAAAAACTTAAACGTCGTGTTATTAAAGGATTAGAGCCAAAGCATAAAGAAGCTAAGCCGCCGGCTAAAAAGCGTAAAGATCCGGTTAAAATGAAAGCGAAGAAAAAAGCTAAGGTTAAAAAGAAAAAGTAACTTAAGCGCATACTGTAAGTAGTATTATATTAGCCGACAAAAATGTCGGCTTTTTAATGCCTGCTCCTCCATAACTGCATGGTTTAGGGCTATGTAATCTCTACTTAGTTTTATGTAACAATTGCCCACCTGAATTCCCACTTAATAAAATAGCCTTTATTTTCAGTACATTAAATATGGAACGATAATTGTAACTATCATGGTAACTCTGCCTAATTTGGCTACCCGATTAATTGCAATGTAAGGATATGATTATGAGCCGTTTAAAATTAACTATCGCTTTAGTATCATTTTGTTGTTTGTTTTTATTCGCATGCGCTACAAAAGTGAGTGCTACAACAAATATGGTTGTCGTTAGCAGCCTGGCAACCCAACCTAACTTACAGCAATCGATTACCCACACTTTGCGTACCAACCCCAATTTAGCGCTAAGCGATATTCGCGTACAAGTTAAAAATGGCGAAGTAGATTTATACGGTAAAGCGCAAACAGGTTTTGAGCGTGCGTTGGCACAAAAGTTTTTAGAAAATATGGATGGCGTAAAAATCATTCGTAACAAAATTGATATTATTTAAGTTTTACTTAAATAACTTACATAAAAAATGCCGCTTATTGCAAAATAAGCGGCATTTTTTTCAGTGCTCATATATTCAGTAATCAAGCCCAAGCTTAGTAATAAGCCAAACAGGGTAACTACTTTTTAAGCTATGAGCTCTATTTAGCTCTTTGGCGATTACTCGCTACCTTTGGTTTTGTATTGGCCTTATGAAATTGGCTAAAACCAGTATGGCGCGTTAATGCTGGGCGCCCACCTCGACTACTTCCTTTTGCAGCTCTTTCGTCGCGCCCTTCTTCTGGCACTAAGCAATTTGGCGCTTTACCTATTAGGTTAGCTTTACCCATTTTGCGCAGTGCTTCGCGGATCATTGGCCAGCCCGCAGGATCGTGATAGCGTAAAATTGCTTTATGTAAACGACGCTGGCGCGCACCTTTCGGCACAGGTACTACTTCGGTATTATTTTTAATATTACGCAGTGAGTTCATCTCGGTATGATAAATAGTGGTCGCATTTGCCATTGGAGATGGGTAAAAATTTTGTACCTGATCAAGTTTAAAGTCGTTCGACTTAAGCCACAAAGCCATGTTTACCATGTCTTCGTCTTTAGTACCTGGGTGCGCCGAAATAAAGTATGGGATTAAATACTGTTTTTTACCCGCTTCTTTTGAGTACTTATCAAATAACGCTTTAAACTGATCGTACGCTCCCATACCTGGCTTCATCATTTTTGATAATGGTCCATCTTCGGTATGCTCTGGCGCTATTTTTAAATATCCACCTACATGGTGAGTAACTAATTCTTTAACGTAACGTGGATCTTGCACGGCTAAATCGTAGCGTACACCCGAGGCGATTAATATTTTTTTAATGCCTTTAACTTCACGGGCTTTTTTATACAGCTCAATTGTTGGCGTATGATCGGTATCCATATGCTTACATATTTCAGGGTATACACACGATAAACGTCGACAGGTACTTTCTGCTTTTTTGCTGGTACAACCCAATTTATACATGTTGGCTGTTGGGCCACCTAAGTCAGAAATAACCCCGGTAAACCCGGGTACTTTATCTCTAATTTGCTCAATTTCTTCAATTATTGATTCTTGCGAACGGCTTTGAATAATCCGCCCTTCATGTTCGGTAATCGAACAGAAACTGCAACCACCAAAACAGCCTCGCATAATATTAACCGACGTTTTAATCATGTCGTAGGCAGGTATTTTTGCATCCCCGTAGCTAGGATGAGGAATACGTTGATACGGCAAACCAAATACGGCGTCCATTTCATGTGTTTCTAGTGGATATGCTGGGGGATTAACCCAAATAGAACGATCGCCGTGGCGCTGAAAAATAGCACGAGCACAACCTGGGTTAGTTTCTTGGTGCACAATACGAGAAGCATGTGCATACAATGGCTTATTCACACTTACTTGCTCAAACGCAGGTAATTTAACGTAGGTTTTTTCCCATGGCTTAGGGCGCGCTGGCTGAATACTAATAACCTTGGCGGCTTCGGCTTTTAAGTCTATACCTGCTTGTTTAAATTCTGATTTGCTACAGCCAACATCATCTGCGCCATACGGGTTTGGAATTGGATCAATTTTACCTATTTTATCAATAGCGGTAGAGTCACTGCCACGCCAGCCTGGTAACGGCTCTTTACGAATAACCGCAGTCCCTCGTACATCTTGAATGGTATCGGTACTTTCGCCCGCTGCAATACGATGAGCAACCTCAACCAGTGGGCGCTCCGCATTACCATATATTAAAATATCGGCTTTAGCGTCAAACAAAACACTACGACGCACTTTTTCTTGCCAATAATCGTAATGAGCAACACGGCGTAAACTTGCTTCAATGCCACCTAAAATAAGTGGTACATCTTTATACGCTTCGCGGCAGCGCTGTGAGTAAATGATTACCGCACGATCAGGGCGTTTACCACCAATATTGTCTGGCGTGTAGGCATCATCATGGCGCATGCGTTTTTCAGCAGTATAACGGTTAATCATCGAGTCCATGTTGCCAGCGGTTACACCAAAAAATAAATTGGGTTTACCCAGCGCCATAAACGCTTCTTTAGAGTCCCATTCTGGCTGGGCAATAATACCCACTCTAAAACCTTGCGCCTCAAGTACCCGGCCAATTACTGCCATCCCAAAACTAGGATGATCTACATAAGCATCGCCACTAATAATAATTATATCGCAGCTATCCCAGCCAAGTGCATCCATTTCTTCGCGTGTAGTAGGTAAAAATGGTGCTGTGCCATAACACTCAGCCCAATACTTTGGGTATGAGAATAAGGCGCGCTTAGCTTTAAGTGTGCTCATAAAATTGACCGTTTAATAACAAAAGGCGCAAATTATACCCTATACCAACCTACCTTGATAGAGCACTACTTTGCTGTGCCGCGCGGTTTTAAAGTGAAGTTTCGTTATTTTTTAATACTTATACACCTAAATTAACTATTACTTTTTATAGGTTGTGGCTAAGTATCTAGCTCAATTAAAAAATAGTTGCTATAAAATTAACCTCGAAAGTTAAGCACACCCGAGTTAATATGCTAAATGAATAATAAGTTATGAGTTTGTAACCTAATTTATCTGAGGTTTTTTTATTAAAATATTAAAAATGTTAGTGCAGCTTTTATTAGTTTTACTCTTACTTTTTATCGTTATTGGCCTATTACTACCACAGAGCTATAACGTAACAAAGAGTATTAACATTAATGCTAATACGCACATAGTAAAACCCTTAATCACTGATTTTTCGCAGTGGCATAAATGGTCGCCTTGGAAGAAGCTGGATCCCTCTGTAGAATTTTCCTTAGGTGAGCCAAGCACAGGGGTTGGTGCTCATCAATCATGGCAAAGTAAATGGGGCGCAGGTGAAATGACCACCACAGCGTTAAGTGCAAACAAAATGGTGTTGAATATTTTATTTGCTCAAGAACACATTATTGCCGCTAATGTAATATTTACGCAAAATGCAAAAACGGTCACGGTTACTTTTCAAATTACGGGGCAAGCCACGCTACCTTTAGTTTCTGGGTATGTGGCTGTGCTTAGTGAGCACATTTTAAGTAACGCAGTATCACTGGGGCTCAATAATTTAAAAACAGTAGCGCAGCTAAGTGATGCACAAACAATAATGGAAAGTCATGGCAGTCAAAACCGCACAAGCAAGAATTAATCTCGCTAATACCATAGAGTCGTTACTGGGTTATCCTATTATTAAAGTAGGCAATAATGAGGCATCCCATAATAATGAGCAAAGTTATGGCCCCCAAGGCAAGGTTAAACCGCTATATCGCATTAATAGCGACAATACCGTTTTAGCTAGAGCACAAAAAAGACAAGACTTACTGCTCATTAAACAACAGCAAAATATAGAAACAATTTTAGCTATGGCAATGGATTTTTGTCCTGACGTAGCCAGTAGTAAACAACCCGATGCCGATTGGGTAGAACACTTTGTAGCACTATGTGGTGATACCTCAAATCAATCTATGCAGTCACTTTGGGCAAAAATACTCACCGGTGAAACGCTTAACCCGGGGACTTTCTCAATAAAAAGTTTGCAAACACTTAAGCATATGACCCAGCGCGAAGCTGACTCTCTACAAAAGTGTGTATCCCTCTCTGGTTATAATGAAAAAGACGATAGCCACTTTATTTTACTAGGGTTTTATAAAAAACCATCACTATTTGATTTGTTACGTAAGGGCAATAAAGTATCTTTAAATCTAGGAAAAACAGGGATTAGCTTTCCTGATATATTAACTTTAATGGATTTAAATTTACTATATCGAAAAGAGATTGAGTCTGCGGTACTAAAAACTGGGCAAGAACTTACGTTATCGTTTTTATCACAAAAAGTAACGTTAAAAGCAAAAAATAGCGATTTAGTATTGAGTTATTATAAGTTTACGCAAACAGGTGATGAGCTATCTAAACTCATTAACTACCCGGTAAATAAAGTGTATAAGCAGTTACTTAATAGTGCACTTGAGAGTGAATTTGAACTAGCGTGGCATACTACTAAGTAGCAAAACCACGCTATATACTATTAATTAGCAGTGTAATTAAAAGTGTACTTGAATGCCCGCAAATGGACCCGATGCATCAATATTAGTGTTAATATCATCAACATCGTCTAGCTCTAATGTCATTGAGCGGTAACCTGCTTTAACAGCAACATCTATTGCTAGGTTATCAATAAATTCCCATGCAATACCCATTTGGTAATCTTGAACTTTGCTATCGTCAATTGCTACAAAGCTGCCCTCAAAAAACACGCTTAAACCGGTAAAAGGTAAGCCTGCTTCAGCGCGGCCGTAAACCAATGGTACAAAGCCTGAAAACTCAACAGTTTCAGTATAATCAGCGCCACCTTGTTGCGTAGTACCTTTAACTAAAATCTCACCATCAAACTGCTTAGCGTTAACACCCAAATCGATAGAGATTAAGTCGTTATCAAAGATTTCGTAATAAAATGTGTAATCAATGTGAGTTAAGTCACTTACTGAATTAACCGTAGTACCTACAACGTAATCTGAACCATTAAAAGAAAATGTTTTATCCAGACGTGTAGAGCCGGTAAGCTCAAGCTCTGTGTATCTTAATTTAATATTAGGTACTAATGGCACTGGATGCTCAAGTGCAGCGTAGTAGCTTACGAAGGTTTCATCGTCAAAATTAAAATCTTGTGGTGCATTTCCTTTATAAGAAAAGCTTCCTTCGTTATCCGCTTTCCAGCCATCAACACCTACATACAAGCCTAATAAGGTATCAGCTTGCGCTGCAGGCGCTAAACATGCCATTGAAAGGGCTGCTGCTAAACAATACTTTTTCATTTTCTATCCTTGGGTCAATAATTCGCTAAGTTCAATAAGAGCCGCATTGGCTCTAGAAATATAATTTGCCATAACCAGTGAATGGTTTGCTACATAACCAAAACCATTCCCATTTAATATCATTGGGCTCCATACTGTTTCTTGAGTTGCCTCAAGCTCTCGTATAATTTGCTGCACACTTACGCGTGCATTCTTTTTCTCAAGTACATCGGCAAAGTCATATTCTACCGCTTGTAAGAAATGCAATAAAGCCCAAGTAGCACCGCGCGACTCATAAAATACATCATCAATGTCTAACCATGGCGTTTTTGCTTGCTGTTGTAATGGAGAAAAAGTGGCTTGTGTATTTGATGTATTACCCGCTAAATCAGTGTTTACTTTATCTTGGCCTACACTAGCGCTTAAACGCTGACTCAAGCTACCTAAACGCTTTTCAGCTTCTTTTAGCCAACTGCGCAAGTTATCGGCGCGAGCATAGAATTGACTGTCACGCTCATGGTCATTCGCTATTTGAGTACGATATACCAATAAGTAATCAATGCCTTTTTGGTACTCACCTTCAGCGCTTGGCCACGCCCACGCTTCAGAGCTAATATTAAACTGCGGCTGTGCTTTTTTTAGAGCTTCGTGTTCAGTTGATTGCGATTGCGAACGGCTAAAATCTTTACGCATAGAAAGGGCTAAATCACGCACCATTTCGAGTGCGCCATATTCCCACGCAGGCATATCGTCCATTATTATACTTGGCGGCAAAACATCATTTGATAAATAACCGCCTGACTTTTCGAGTAACGTACTTGCTACCGTTATTAATGTTGATGTTGTTGTATAACCAATAACAAATTGCTCATTACGTTGCTGGGCTTGCTGCTTTGCTTTTTCTACCACATTAAAACGAGCAGGCTCCGTACTCCAATAAACAGCTATTGCGTAAAAAATAATTAGTAATATAGCTAATGCAGCAACTATTTTCCCTTTATGTTGTGACATTGATCCTCCTAATGATGAGTATGTTGTTTTGATGCTTGTGATTGTTCTGCTTGTGATGCAAGCGATACCACCTGAGCATTGGTAAATACACGGTTGCCATCACTAAAATATAGTGTGAGTTTACGTTGTTGGCCTACTTTTAACGGTTCTTGTGGTTCAAAAATCATTAAATGATAGCCACCAGGCTTAAAATCGATTTGTTGATGGGCGTTAATTGTTAACGATTCAACTTTTTGCATTTTCATCATGCCATCTACGTGCAAGTGCTCATGAATTTCAACGCGACCTAAGCCATCAATAGTTGCTTTAGTCAACGTAGCCACAGTATCACTATGATTTATAATACTTAAATAACCTACACTTGAAGTTGTGGCAGGTAAAAACTCCCTTACTTGTGCATTACTAACCTTAATAATAGCAACATCCGCATCGTGATTATGCCCTGAATGTGCCATCGATGATGATGAAAAAAGACTTAAAACCGACACCAAAACAATTGAAATACACTGTTTAATCACCACTCTAATCCTTGTTAAAACATAATGCTAAGTATCAAATTTAACATAGTTCAGTTGCAATAGTCAGTTAATTTGGAGTTAAGATGCTACTTTTTTGTTATCAGCTACTAACCAGCAAAGTACCGCAATAAATAGTAACGGCCAAGCAATCATCAGCGATCCAAATAAAAATGCCAATACAGTTCCGACTAATGCAACTGCTGCTGCGCCAACTAATCCTATCGTTATTAGTACTGTAACAGCTACAAAAATAATAATAGCCGCTAAAGCTCCTATTAGCTCAAGCCCAGTCCAACTTGTATCTGCAATCCAAAGCGGTAATTGCCAAGTATCAAAGTGCACCGCAGAGACAACATCAGTAAAAAATAGTAAATAAACAATTATACATACGGCTAACGCTTTCATTTAGCTCTCCTTAATTCAATCTAAATGTAAATTAGCTTAAATTGCTTTTTCTTCTAGGCAGCAATGCGCAATAAAATAACCTAGTGCAATTGCAAACGGAAAACTCAAAAATAATAAAATAGTGACAAGTCGTGTTGACCACACAGGTAAATCTAATCGCTGCGCTAAACCACTGCACACACCAGATATTTTTTTATCAAGTGGATCTTTGTACCAACCACGTTTGCTGTTAAAACTATTCATAATTATCTCCTTAAGCACTCTGTTTTAAGTTAGTTTTTAAATCAGCTTTTAAGCGAGCTAATTCTGCATCTACTTGTTCGTTTTTCACCAAAGCGTCTATTTGTGCAGCTATAGTATTTTCTGAATCAGTAAGCTCGTACGCTTCTACCTGTGCTTCAATACCTTCTACGCGCTGCTCTACTTTCTCAAATCGAGAGAGTGCATGTGCAACTTTTTCACTTTGTAATTGGCTATTTATTTGCCCCCTTGCAGTCACTATATTGTGCCGCTGTACTAACTGTGTTTGCTTGGCTTTAGCCTCGGCTATTCTTTGTTGCAAACGCTGACAATCCGCTGTCATTTTAGTTATTGATTGCTGCAGCGTTTCTAGTTGCAGCTGCTTTGCTACAACTGTGTTACTAATGGTTTGTTTTTCAAGCAAAGCTGATTTTGCTAAATCATCTCGACCTCTCTCTATTGCTAGCTCAGCTTTATCCTGCCAATATACTAAATTGTTATTTTTATTTTCAATTTGACGTTTAAGTGTTTTTTCTTCGCACAACAAAGCCGCTGTCGTAATGCGACACTCAGTAAGTGCATCTTGCATCTCGCTGAGCATTAAATTAAGTAATTTTTCTGGATCTTCTGCCTTGTCTAATATCGACACTATATTTGCTTGAACAATATCGGTTACGCGATTAAATATTCCCATGAGATTCTCCTGTTAACTTTTTAAGTGATTACACAAATTAGATTCCAAGAGTTATGCCAAGTAATAATATAAACAGTAAAACACATTAAATTCAGAAACTTAAACTTATAATTTATAAATTAAAGTTACTTTTAACTGAATATGATTAAGTGTAATTAGCCAATAAACTAAACTTTTGACTATTTTTTAGGATCAAAAAAGCCATCCGAAGATGGCTGTATTTATTCATTTATTAAATTATTCACTTAGCTGATTATTCAGGTACAAAACTCAAAGCTTTATCCATTACCGATAAGTCGGCTTGTTTTCCATGGCCATTTTCAGACAGATGACGCCTAAATCCACGGGCACCAGGCTGCCCCTGAAAAATCCCCAGCATATGACGAGCAACATGCCAAAAGTTAGCCCCTAAGCGCATTTCGTCTTCAATATAACTATACATAGAGCGCACGACATCATGACGAGATTGCGTGTTAGCGATATCACCATAAATCTTTTCATCCACTTCATTGAGTATAAATGGGTTGCTATACGCTTCTCTACCAATCATCACACCATCAATATGCTGTAAATGCTCTAAACTTTGTTCAATTGTTTTAACACCACCATTAAGACTTAAATCGAGTTGTGGATAATCTTTTTTCAACTGATAAACACGTGGATAATCAAGCGGCGGTACCTCTCGGTTTTCTTTAGGGCTTAACCCCTTTAACCAAGCTTTACGAGCATGAATAATAAAATCATCACAACCAACATTATGCGACGCTTCTATAAGTGCACACAAAAACTCATACGAGTCTTGCTCATCAATACCAATGCGCGTTTTAACCGTAACAGGTATATTTACTTCTGCTTTCATTGCCGCCACACAGTCAGCAACCAATTGCGGCTCACCCATTAAACAAGCACCGAAACGACCATTCTGCACGCGATCTGACGGGCAACCTACGTTTAAGTTAATTTCGTCATAACCACGCTCACCCGCAAGCTTTGCACATTGTGCAAGAGCCTGTGGATCAGAGCCACCCAGCTGCAATGCAACAGGCCCTTCGTGTTGATTAAAGTGTAGGTAGTCGCCTCGGCCAAACAAAATAGCACCCGTGGTGATCATTTCCGTGTACAACACTGTATGCTTAGTCATTTTACGATGAAAAGTACGACAATGACGATCAGTCCAATCCAACATTGGGGCTACAGAAAAGCGTCTATCGAGTGGTTTCATTGGTACACCGTGCTATATAAGTTTAAGTACATTTCGTTCAATTTAAATATCTCTTTTTTGCTTATTTACACACATTTAGATCTATTATTAATAAATAACTACACCGTAGGGAACAATCAAAAGGGGTGTTTTAGAATATAAAATCAGGCGTATCTGCGCTAAATTCAAACATTATTATATCAGAATAAGCAAAAAATATAGATACCATTTATATTGAAAACGTCAGCGTTCAAAGTTCAGCCACCCACATTTCACTTTTCTGCAGACGTAAAAAAGCCCGAATCGTTAAATTCGGGCTTTCTACAATTTGGAGCCTGGCAATGTCCTACTTTCACATAGCAAATGCTACACTATCATCGGCGCTGTTT
>NZ_JAGGDL010000050.1:0-21779 GCF_017653575.1 Pseudoalteromonas sp. K222D | reverse complement strand
TTTCAGTGAAAACAAGGCGAATTTACGCGTCAATAGCTGGCCTATTGCAAGTAAATTCAACGCAGTTAGCGCTGAAAATAGCTGCTTGAGATAGATTTATTATCCGGAGCTCAGGTTAAATAGCTCATCAAGTACATAGTAAGCTAAATTGCTCTGCTGCGCGCAACTCACAACCAGCATTTTTTGCGCTACTTGCTCCCCAGTTATTGGTTTATAGCGTTTTAAAAGTGGCAGACGAGTTATAATGGGTAAAATAACACTGCCAATTTTCTCAGCTACTCTAAACCGCTTACGGTTACCTAATAATAACGACGGCTGAAAAATACTGATACGTGCAAAAGGCAGTTGCTTAACCTGCTGCTCTAGTTGCCCCTTCATTTTTAAATAAGGGCTAGTGCTGTACGCATTTGCACCACTTGATGACACCAAGCAGTAATGTTGCACACCATTACTTGCGGCTAATTGCGCGGCAATAAATTGATAATCAAAATCAACTCTTCGCTGCGCCGCAATTGAGCCGGCTTGCTTTTTAGTAGTACCTAAACAAGAAAAAAACACATCGCCTTTAAATAATGCAGCATATTGAGTTAACTCATCAAACTCAATTATATGATTAACGAGTTTTGGATGACGTATGCTTAGCGCACGACGGCTTAAGGCAATTACATTAGAAAAATACGCGCTTTGTAGTAACTTTTTTAATAACTCATTTCCTACTAACCCTGTTGCACCTATAATTACCGCCGTTTTTGTCATCGCTTTAATTATCCATGGCCAAGTTTTGAAAACACGTGTTGCACGGCTTTTTTATAAGTGTCGGCTTCTTCTGATGCACAAGTTACTACTGACTCTAGGTCATGTAGGTGGCCATTTTCTAGGCCGTAAACCCAACCATGAATCGATAAATTTTGTCCACGTGCCCATGCGTCTTGTACTATATTAGTACGCGCTACATTACGTACCTGCTCAATTACATTAAGCTCTATTAAACGGCTTAAACGCTCTTTTTCAGGCACTGCATTTAATTGCTCTAGGTGCTTCTCTTTTACATCACCAACATGGCGCAGCCAATTATCAATAAAGCCAAAGCGGGCTTCATCTAGTACTGCTTGTACACCACCACAACCATAATGCCCCACCACCATAATATGTTTAACTTTTAATACTTCAACAGCATATTGCATTACCGATAAACAGTTATGATCTGTATGTACAACTACGTTTGCTACGTTACGATGTACAAATAGCTCACCTGGGAGTAAATCTACAATTTGATTGGCTGGCACGCGGGAGTCGGAACAACCAATCCATAAGTACTCTGGATTTTGCTGCATTGATAGTATTTTAAAAAAGTCAGGATCCGCTTTACTAGTGCGATCTGCCCAACGCTTATTATTGTCGAATAAATTTTTTAGCTTTCTCATTGCATCTCTTTTCAGTTCGAAGACGGGTAATTTGCCAAGATCAAAATATTGCGCGGTGTTAACTGTTTTGCGCAAAACGTTTTAATACTGACTTGATAGCCTTGCTGCTGTAAATATAAAGCACGATCGAGCACAAGCCAAACTTCTATTGCTCTTCTGAACACATGTCGAACCAGTTCAATACGATCTGTTACTTTTATTTTGTCCTGCCCAATAAGTAAAAACTTATTATAATCAATTTCTTGCGGCAACTTTAACGACTTTTTGTCTGCAGCCCATGCACAAAACGATTTAAATGAATCTGAAAACACCGCCTTGTTAACCGACGGCACACTGACGTAATGTTGCTCATTAGTAATCGATTTTCGCAGGGCATCAAACCCGAGTCGCCATGCAACTTCAGTGTTACGCACTTTAACTATGCGTGAAGGCGCGGTGACCATTTCTTGAAGTGCGAGCTTTAAGTCGCGATGAGTTAAGTTAAGGAGACTTTGTTGTGCAAGCGTACTCATTGCTAGGTAATTATCTGGGGTAAATAAATGATAACAACAAGGAGAAAAACTAATGTTAGAGACTTTAGCTACACTGGCCTGCTGCATAAAAGCTTGATGTAAACCGCCGCAAGCATGTAAAGCGACTGCGTGCATATCGGCTTTAAAAAAAGCAGTAATGTCATCCTTCAATACATCTGCTTGGCTAAAGTGCATAGCTAAGCCTTGCTGCTTTGCACTGTGCTGCCCTTGCTCACATAATTGCGGTTGCAGCTCTATACTGTGCACGCTTTTAGCACCATTAAACGCTAGCATACGCCCGAGGTGTCCTTTACCCGCGCACCATTCTAAAACAGGCTTGGTACTACTGGGTAAAGCCGCTACAAAATCTTGCAGCTGCTGAAACTTCCGCCCTTTTATACCGTTACTAAGCCAAAACGGATAGTCACTGCGTGTTAACTTCGCTGTTGGTAACTCACACAAATTTACCAGCTGTTCAAGTTGCTCAATATGCGGCTCAAAAAATTGATATAACTGTTCTTCATTGCCATCTAGTTGGGCAACTTCTTCATCCGTTAAATTATTTAAAGGCTCTTGTAGCTCAGGCCAAGGTAGTGCATCAAAATCAAATGCCGTACATTGCCAATATTGGCGATTACGCATAAGGAGAGAATCAAGTGCAGAAAACTGCTCAGCTAAGGTCATATCAACTTAAAATAAATAAACACAATTAATTATAGCAGCTCAGCCCACTGTCATTAAGTGGTTATTTTTTGAAGATTAAACGTAAATACAGCGGGATAGAAATAATGCTGATAATAATTGCTGCCAGTAACATCCATGAAAGCTGTAATCTTTCGGGCTCCTGATACTTATATATAAAACTAGTTTTTACTTTGTCAAAATCACTTTGTTCAACACCATATAAATCAGCTATTAAGCGCCACTTTGCCATCGACATATTACCTAGGTGAGTACTGGGTACTGTAACATAGCCTTTTAATACCTCGGCTTCATAAGCTAGCTGATGGGGGCTTTTATGCGGTGCATATTGCTGAGTTACTGCTATCGCTTCATCCATATTCATCATTGCATAACGCCAGCCTTTAAGACTTGCCTGATAAAAGCTTTCTACTGTTTGCGGGTGGTTTTTAAGCATACTTTGGCTAGTAAACAAAATATCGGCATACAGATCCATACCGTACCTTTGCGGACAAATAAGTCTGTGGGCAATTCCTTGTTGCGCCATGTAATAAGGTAGGTCGGTTACATACACTTGCATTGCATCTACTTTATTGTCAATCCATGCGCGGGTCGGATTATCACCTTCATAATGGGCTAAGCGGTCAGTATTAATACCACTGCGCTGGAGCATAATTAATAACTCAGTATTCTCTCTTTTACCGCTGGTAGTGACTCGTTTAGTAATAAAGTCTCGTGCATGAAAAATATCAGAGCTGTCTTTAACCATCCAGCAATAAGGGGAAAACTGCAATATAGCAGCCATTGCCACTAAAGGTTTACCGGCAATGCGTTGCTGTAAAACACCAGAATGACCAATGCCAAACTGCACCTCACCTTGTGCTACTGCATCAAAACTGTCGGGCATACTTAACTTGGCAGGGAGTATATTTACATCCAGCCCGACCTCTTTATAAAAGCCTTTATGCTTGGCCATATAATAGCCGGCAAATTGAAATTGATGAGTCCATTTTAATTGCAATGTAACCGGTTCTTGCGCCTGTAGCTGGCAACAAAAAAGCCCTAAAACAATGATTAGTCCTTTAATTAGCAACGAGTTCCCCTCAAAGCATATTATTATTTATTGATAATAATATGTAAAAAACATGATAAAGCAAGCACCTCAACGAGGTGCTTGTTAATAAAGAGGGTTATGCCGAAGCGAGTTTATCGACGTTTTTGCCCTGAGGCTGCGAGGTTAAAAACTGGGTAAAACACGGGTTATTTGTTTCATCTTGTACGTTATAGCCTAAGCGATTTAAGTGCTCATTAAACACATCAAATTGGCTTGGTTCAATTGCAAAACCTGCTAATACATTCCCCGTAGAGCCACCATGATTACGATAATGAAATAAAGTAATATTCCAATTACTGCCTAAGGTATCTAAAAAGCGTGCTAATGCGCCCGGGTATTCAGGAAACTCAAACTGTAATAAACGTTCATGTAATTGCTCAGGTGCTTTACCTCCAACCATATAACGCACATGTAACTTAGCGAGTTCGTTATCCGATAGGTCGCAAAATTGATAATTGTTATTGGTTAGATCTCGCTTTAACTCTTCTAGCTCTTGTAACCCTTGACGTAGCGCAATACCTACAAATATTTGCGCATCGCCGGGCCCTGCATAACGATAATTAAACTCGGTAATAGCGCGCCCACCTAACGAGGCACAAAATTGTTTAAAACTGCCTTTTTCTTCATTAATGGTAACGGCTAATAGCGCTTCGTTTTTTTCGCCAAGTGCGGTGCGCTCTGCTACATAACGTAAGCGATCAAAATTTAAATTAGCTCCTGAAAGCACGGCAGCTAAATGCAGCCCTTTTAACCCCGATTGCTGACTCCACTTTTTCAGCCCGGCAGTGGCAAGCGCGCCTGAAGGCTCGGCAATGGCACGCGTAGATACAAAAATATCTTGCATGGCGGCGCATATCTCATCGCTGCTTACGGTAACTACGTCGTCGCAAAACTTTTGCGCTAATCTAAACGTTTCAGTGCCAATAATTTTAACCGCCACACCATCGGCAAAACTACCAACTCTATCAAGCTCTACTGGCTTACCCGCTTTTAGTGCGGCTTGTAAGCAGGCACTTTCGTCGGCTTCTACCCCTATTACTTTAATATCAGGGCGCAGTGATTTTATATATACCGCCATACCAGCAAGCAAACCGCCGCCGCCAACGGGAATAAATACCGCATCAAGCTCGTTTAACTGCTGCATTAGCTCACGGGCTACTGTGCCTTGCCCTACAATTACGTCTGGGTCGTCAAATGGCGGTACAAATATACCGTTGAGTTGCTCTGTAAGTTCTAGCGCATGGGCTTTAGCGGCATCAAAATGATGACCATGTAATACTACTTCACCACCAAGTGCACGCACTGCACTTACTTTTATTTCTGGGGTAGTTACTGGCATAACTATAGTTGCCTGATGCCCTAAATGTGAGGCACTCAGCGCCACACCTTGAGCATGATTTCCCGCAGATGCAGTAATCACTACTGAGCCTTTAGGCAGCTTGTTAAGTTTATTAAATGCACCACGTAATTTAAATGAGTACACCGGCTGCTGGTCTTCGCGTTTTAGCCACACATGGTTGCCCAGCTTAGTACTGAGTTCGGCCATTTTGCTAACCTCAGTTACTTTAGCCAGCGGCTCCATGTTTGCTTGAATAATTGCACGAAAATAATCGAGTTCTTGAGAAACCATAATTAACTAAGCTCCTCTAGTTTGGCTAAATCGCGCACTGCACCTTTATCGGCACTGGTAGCAAGTAGCGCATATGCTTTAAGCGCAGATGATACATAACGCTGACGATCAAGCGGTTTATAAGCCTGCTTGCCACGCGCTAGCTGTTTTTGTTTACGAGCTTCGAGCTCTGCATCGCTAAGCGCTAAAGTAATTTCGCGAGTAGCAATATCAATAATTATTTTATCGCCGTTTTCAACGTAGGCAATCGCACCACCACTAGCCGCTTCTGGTGATACATGGCCAATTGATAAGCCTGATGTGCCGCCAGAAAAACGACCATCAGTGATCAAGGCACATTTTTCTGCTAAGCCTTTTGACTTTAAGTAACTGGTTGGATAAAGCATTTCTTGCATTCCAGGCCCGCCTTTTGGCCCTTCATAACGAATAACCACTACATCGCCGGCTTTTACTTCGTCGTTTAAAATACCTTCTACCGAATCATCTTGCGACTCATACACCACCGCAGTACCTTCAAAATGTAGCATGTCATCAACTACACCCGCGCTCTTTACAACACAGCCATCAACCGCTAAATTGCCCGACAGTACGGCTAAACCACCATCTTGACGAAAAGCGTGTTCAACACTACGAATACAACCATGTTCGCGGTCGTTATCGCCCTCATCCCAACGGCATTCTTGGCTCATTGCTTTAGTAGTGCGAATACCCGCAGGGCCTGCACGATAAAATTTGCGAGCAGCTTCGTTAGTTGGGTCTGTTGCATCCCACTTTTTAACTAGCTCAGCCATTGTTGACCCAGCGACATGATTTACCGACATATCAACTAAGCCTGCTTTACCCAACTCACGTACAATTGCCATCATGCCACCAGCGCGGTGTACATCTTCAATATGATATTCTGGCGTAGCGGGTGCTACTTTACATAAAAAGGGCGTTTTACGAGATAGTGCATCAATGTGCGACATATCAAAATCAACACCTGCCTCTTGCGCCGCAGCAAGTAAATGTAATACCGTATTTGACGAGCCGCCCATGGCTATATCTACTACCATGGCGTTCATAAAGGCTGTTTTGTTAGCAATCGCGCGTGGCAATACTTCTTGGTTATCTTTTTGGTAATACTCGCGGCACAAATCAACAATGCGTGCGCCCGCTTCAACATATAATTGTTTACGGTCTTTATGCGTTGCTAGCGTAGTACCGTTACCCGGTAGTGCTAAACCAATGGCTTCAAGTAAACAGTTCATAGAATTGGCAGTAAACATGCCTGAACACGAACCACATGTAGGACATGCTGAGCGCTCCACTTGCTCTGAATCTGCATCACTTACCGACTCATCTGCACCTTTAACCATGGCGTCTACCAAATCGAGTTTAATATCGATATTAGCAAGTTTAGTTTTACCGGCTTCCATCGGACCACCCGATACAAATATAACCGGAATATTTAAACGCAACGCTGCAAGCATCATTCCTGGGGTAATTTTGTCGCAGTTTGAAATACAAATCATCGCATCGGCGCAGTGGCCATTAACCATGTACTCAACCGAGTCGGCAATTAGGTCGCGTGATGGCAGTGAATACAACATGCCACCATGGCCCATAGCAATACCATCATCTATAGCTATGGTGTTAAATTCTTTTGGCACGCCACCCGCTTGGGTAATGGTTTCAGCCATCAGTTCGCTCAGCTGATTAAGGTGCACATGCCCAGGTACAAATTGTGTAAATGAGTTTACAACCGCAATAATCGGCTTTCCGAAATCGCTATCTGTCATTCCTGTTGCACGCCATAATGCACGAGCACCTGCACGTTTTCGACCTTCGGTTGTTGTTGCACTTCTTAATTTTGCCATGATTACCTCTGTTTTGCTGCTTTATAAGCAAGCATTCCTCATTCTTAGTTATTGAGTAAGTTTATTAACCCACTCTGCAATTGTTTACTGCGCGCACACTTAAACCGCTTGTTGCTGTAAATTTTGTAAAGTAACGGCTTTTACGTCCACCAGCTTATTTAGCTGACTGGTTAATAAGTGAATTGGCTTATCGCTGTCTACCGTCATGGTTACATGGTATTGGCCATCGTCTATGTTGAGTTGAAAATGGGTTAAGTCAAAACCACGATGACGTACTACGCGTAAAAAACGCTCTACAGCAATACTTTGATTTTTTAAGGCGATTGTTAAACTATGTTTCATTGTGCTTTCCCCGTCATCATTTCATCGTTAGCTGCACCTGGCGGTACTAGCGGCCATACATTTTCTTTATTATCAATACAGGCATGTACTATGTATGGACCTTTACTATTAACCAGTGCGGTTATTGCATCGTCAACTTGATTAGCATGGGTTATGGTTTGCCCTGGTATACCAAATACCGCTGCTAGCTGCACAAAGTCTGGATTATCTGAAAGGTCAGTTTCTGAGTAGCGCTCTTCAAAAAACAGCTCCTGCCATTGACGTACCATACCTAAGCGTTGGTTATCTAAAATAAGTATTTTTACTGGTAAATTATTACGACGAATTGTTGCCAACTCTTGAATGTTCATCATGATAGAGCCATCACCAGATACCGTAATAACAAAGTCATCGGGGCGCGCTACTTGTGCACCAATTGCCGCAGGTAAACCAAAGCCCATAGTGCCTGCACCACCACTACTTAAGTGATTACTGGGATGATTAAATTTCATATGCTGGGCCACCCACATTTGGTGCTGACCTACATCGCAGCACACGACACCCGTTTTAGGCATACGTTGGCTAAGTTGATTAAGTAAATAGGGTGCAAATACCTTGTCGCCCGGATAGTCGTAACGCCATGCATATTTAACCATCATTGCTTTGTTATAATCGCACCATGCTTGCGGAGTTACAAAGCACTCTAATGCAGGTAAGGACGTTTTTAAGTCAGCAATTAAAGAAGCTTTTGCTGGTTTACGCTTACCGACTTCTGCGGCGTCTATGTCTAAATGAATTACTTTAGCGTTTGCAGCAAACTTTGCTAAGTTGCCGGTAACACGGTCATCAAACCGCGCCCCAATACACACTAGTACATCGCATTCTTGCACCGCTAAGTTAGCAGCTTGGCCGCCGTGCATACCTAGCATACCTAAGTAATACTCGTAATCGGGTAACACACTGCCCAGCGCTTTAAGTGTGGCAACCGCTGGCATGTGGGTTTTATTTAAAAACTGCATCAACTGGGCTTGTGCATCCGCTGATTGCACTCCACCACCTACATAAGCAACCGGCTGTTTAGCTTCACTAAGCAGTTGATTAGCAATAGCAACTTGCTTTAAATCAAGTTCTGGTAAGTACTCGTCTGCTGCTAGCCAAGGCTGAAATGGCACTTGCGCCATTTGAATGTCTTTTGGGATATCTACGAGTACGGGCCCTGGGCGACCGCTTTGCGCTAAGTGCATGGCCTCTTGCAGTATTTCGGCTAAATCTTCGGCTCGCTCTACCATGTAACTGTGCTTAGTACACGACAGCGACATACCTAACACATCTATCTCCTGAAAGGCATCTGAACCAATCGCTGCGGTAGGCACTTGCCCGGTAATTGCTAATAATGGCACTGAGTCCATCATCGCATCGGCAAGAGCAGTAATTAAGTTAGTGGCACCAGGGCCTGACGTTGCAAAACACACTCCTAATTTACCCGTACTACGAGCAAAACCTACTGCCGCAAAGCCTGCACCTTGCTCATGCCGAGTAAGGTAGTGCTTGACTGGCGCGCCATACAAGGCATCGTAAATTGGCATAATAGCTCCGCCTGGGTAGCCAAATACTTCTTTTACGCCGTGTTTGGCTAATAAATCTATTGTTAATTCTGCGCCTGTCATTAATAAAACCCTCATTCCTCAGTGACAATTCAATCACATATTTTGCCGCTAAAACCAAAAAGCCCCCCGAACGGTTAAGTGCGGAGGGCTTTTAAATGCTTAAGTTTTTTAAAGCACTACGAAGCCCTCGCGGGAATAATCACCACGATAATAATCAGGACTAGGTTTAGTGCGTTTGCAAGCATGTAATTAATACCAAATGTTGTTAAATTATCGCAAAGGTTATTCCTTTGCTCTCTTTTTATATTAATACCGTGCTAAGCCCCTTAAGTCAACATCAAATTCAATTCAAATAAAAGACAAATAAGCAATTTAAGTGGTTTTAATATTCACTATAATTACCTGCTATGGTTTTTTTATGTGAATAGTTAAGCGCTATAAATTCCCTATTCTAATATGCCCTTTTTATGGTTTGATTAATTTTTAATAATACTCTGGGAATAAATTTATTTTACCCCCCTCAGGAAATGCGTAGCTTCTCTTAAGCAGTTCTTAAGTGTTGTTGCATAACATGGCGTTGTTGTTTTAAACGAGCCTAAATATGCATTCACTTAGTCCTATATCTACACAGCAAAAACTTAATCGTGGTAAACGGTTTTACATTCACTGTAGCGCCAACGCTTTTGTCGTAATGATTGCCTGCTACTATTGCTTGGTTATAAATATTCCATTCATTCATGGCTCTTTTAGCGCCATTACTTCTTTAGCTTCTTTTTCGTGGCTCTTTTTATTTTCAGTACCGCTATTACTACTCTGCCTGCTAATTATATTTTTTTCGATAGTGTCGGTTCGGTGGTTATTAAAGCCACTTAATTACTTTTTATTGGTTATTTCCAGTGCAGTACTTTACGGCACCTTAAATTATGGCGTGGTGTTTGATTATTCTATGATCCAAAACACCTTCGAAACTGATTCAAGCGAAGCATTAAGCTATTTAAATCCGCAGCTTATTGGCTTTTTACTGCTGTTTTCTGCCCTGCCTGTTTTTGTTTTAAGCAAAATAAAAATACACTTTACCCGCCCTCACCAAGAAATACTTAGCCGTGTAAAGCTAGTTGTAGCGTGTTTGGCGCTTATAGTATTGGTGGTTACAAACTTTTATGCCGACTATGCTGCAACGGGCCGCAATAACCGCATTTTGAAAAAAGAAATTATTCCATTTCAGTATCTCTCTAGCGGCTATAAATATATGCGCGATCAGCTGCTGTATACCAATATGGAATTTAAAAATATAGATGCTGCACCTACCCTAATTGCGCCTAATACCAGTAGCGTAACCGTAATAGTGGTTGGTGAAACTGCACGAGCAGAAAACTTTGCTTATCAAGGTTATAAACGTAACACCAATTTTTATACCCAAAAACACGGCGTTACTTACTTTAATAATGTGGCGTCTTGCGGCACGGCTACAGCGGTATCTGTACCTTGTATGTTTTCGTTGCAAACACAAACAAACTTTGATCGACTCGAAGCCGACAGCCAGCAAAACTTGATTGATTTGGCCCAGCACGCAGGCAGTGATGTACTCTGGGTTGATAACAACAGCGGCTGTAAAGACGTATGTACGCGAGTAGTTACTATCGACATACCTACAACAAAATCTACTTTATGTGATGGTAAGTACTGTTTTGATGAAGCGCTATTAGCTCCACTTAAACACAAACTGGCTAATTTAACCCAAGCTAACACCGTTATCGTGCTGCATATGATGGGCTCGCACGGGCCAACTTACTTTAAACGCTACCCTGAACAATTTAAACAATTTACCCCAACCTGCGACAGAAGCGATATTCAAAATTGCTCACTTGATGAATTAGTTAATACCTACGACAACACCATTGCGTACAGCGACTTTGTTAACGCCCAAGTAATTGAGCAATTAAAAACGCTGCCAAACAATATAGATAAGCAATTTTTATATGTGTCAGATCATGGTGAATCTCTTGGCGAGGGCGGTGCTTATTTACATGGCTTTCCGTATAGCTTTGCGCCTAGCACACAAACCCACGTACCACTTTATATGTGGGCTGATGAGCATAATCAGCGCATTACCAATACCTGCTTAGCTAATTTAGACACCAATGCTGCACGCTCACACAACAATATTTTCCACACCCTTTTAAATTTAATTGGCATTAACAGCAAAACGTATCAGGCATCGCTTGATCTACTTGCGAGCTGCCAAACAACACCAAGCGAAATACAACTATGAGCAATAAAACCGTTATAAAACGCCAAGGCTTAATGCGCCTTATTTTTACCTTAAACCATTCTTTTAACGGCTTAAAATGGATGAGTCGATTTGAAGCGGCGTTTCAACAAGAGTTAGCACTGTTTTCGTTACTTGGTGTGTTTGTGTATCTGCAAGAAATTGCACTAAGCGATAAATTACTACTTATAGCCAGCCTGCTTTTTGTATTGTTTGCTGAACTAGTAAATACGGCAGTTGAGGTTGTAGTTGATAGGATTGGCAGCGAACACCATGAGCTTTCGGGTCTCGCTAAAGATATAGCCTCTGCCAGTGTGTTTATAGCCATGTTAATTGCCGCACTTATTTGGTGGGCTGTATTATGGGCTTAAAGCTAAATTTTATACCTAAAATAACGGGGCTAATAGTTAAAGTAATACCTCAGGTGAAAAATGCACTTGGCTCGGTATGGATTTTTGTTGTATTTGCTGTTTTAGCCCTTGGCTTTTTAACACTTGCTCGCTTTGGTTTAAGTGTATGGCAAGGGGATCGTGTATTTGGATCGCATGCGTGGTTTTCTATATTTGTAGGTGGTTTAAGAGTTGATATAGCCACTTTAAGCTACATTATTATGCCCGTATTGCTACTTACTTTACTGATGCAGAGCGTAGGTTGGCAAAATAAAATACGCAGCCTAATTAAAATTTACTTAGTGGGTATGTCTGCTTTACTCGTTTTTTTTGAAGTGATTACCCCTACATTTATAAACGAGTATGATTTACGCCCAAACCGCTTATTTATAGAGTATTTAATTTACCCTAAAGAAGTCTCTAAAATGATTTTTTCGGGCTATAAATTAGAAATACTTATTGCTGTTATAGCACTTATTTTAAGCTGCAAATTTACAGGTAAAGTATTTAGCCATCAATGGCAAAGTAAGTCGTCACTAACAAGGTTAAATCAATCAATTTTAGCGTTAGTTTTAGTGTGCTTAACTATTTTAGGCGCGCGTAATTCATTAGGGCACAGACCACTTAACCCAGCCATGGTATCGTTTTCGACCGATCACTTACTTAACGACTTAACCCTTAACTCACTTTATAGCGTAGCATTTGCGGTAAAGCAGCTCTCTAATGAGCAATCTAGCCAAGATTATTACGGAAAAATGCCAGCAGATGAACTGCTCAGTATAGTGCGCAATAATATGCAAGATAGCCAAGCCACATTTACTGATAAAAGTGCGCCAACAAACACCTTTCATACCGCAACGAATAACACTAAACCAAAAAACCTAGTCATTATTTTACAAGAAAGCTTAGGGGCACGCTATGTAGGCACACTTGGCGGTTTACCGCTAACGCCTAATATTGACGCCCTTTATCAACAAGGTTGGGGGTTTGATAATTTATATGCCACTGGCACGCGCTCGGTGCGTGGTATTGAAGCGATAATTACAGGCTTTACGCCTACACCTTCGCGTGCAGTTGTTAAGCTTGATAAATCACAACGTGACTTTTTTACTATCGCTGACTTTTTAGCGAAGCAAAATTATAACACCCAATTTATTTATGGCGGCGAAAGCCACTTTGATAACATGCGAAGCTTCTTTTTAGGTAATGGCTTTAAAGATATTGTAGATACAAATAACTTTAATAAAATAGACTTTAATGGCTCGTGGGGCGCATCAGACGAAGACTTATACGACCAAGCTGATATCGAACTCACTAAACTTAAAAAACAAAATAAACCATTTTTAAGTCTTATATTTTCCAGCTCCAACCATAGCCCGTATGAATTTCCTGACGATAAAATAACCCTGTACGACAAACAAAAACAAACCCGCAATAATGCGGCAAAATACGCTGACTACGCGCTAGGTACATTTATTGAAAAAGCTAAAAAGTCGAGCTACTGGGACGATACGGTATTTATTGTAATAGCCGATCACGACTCGCGTGTATCAGGCGCTAGCTTGGTGCCAATTGATCACTTTAGAATTCCAGCGGTTATTTTTGGTAAAGACATTGCCCATAAACGCGATAATCAACTAGCCAGCCAACTCGATATTCCCGTTACTTTACTATCTTTAATTGGCGTAAGTGGCAAACACCCTATGATAGGCCATGATTTATCAAAACCTATTAGCGACAACAAACAACGCGCAATGATGCAATACGACAAAAACTTTGCCTATATGCACGACAATAAAGTGGTGGTGCTACAACCGCAAAAACCAGCAACCACCTATACGTATAGTAATAATCAGCTTGTGCCATGTAAAAACGATGAGCAACTGATTAAAAAAGCCCTAGCCCATGCCAACCTAGGTAACTTAGCTTATACAAATGGTTGGTATCATTAACAAAGTGACTTGATAATAAAGCCTTGTTAAAGTAACAAGGCTATTTTTACAAATCGAGCAAAGATGAACATCCTCGTTATTGAAGACTCAGAAGCACTAAGGCGCAGCCTGCAAGTAGGCCTTGGCAACCTTGGTTTTACCGTAGATGAAACCGGTGACGGCTCAGAAGGATTAAGCATGGCACTTAGTGGAAACTACGACCTAATATTACTTGATTTAATGCTACCGAGTGTAGATGGCATGAGTATTTTGCAAGCATTGCGCAGCAGTAATAACCAAAGCCGTGTACTTATTTTATCTGCTCGTAGTGAGCCGCAAGATAAAATAAATGGCCTTATGAAAGGGGCTGACGATTATTTAACTAAGCCGTTTTCGTTTGAAGAACTTCACGCTCGCGTGCTTGCGCTACTTCGCCGTGGTTCACTGCAAAACCAACAAAATACGCTTACCGTAGGTGACTGTGTATTAGATCTTTCGCTAAAAACACTTCATTACCAGCAACATGCCATTGAACTCACTCGTAATGAATACAAAATAATAGAGTGCTTATTTAATGCCCCCGAGCGAGTATTAGGGCTGGAGCTTATAAGTGAAGCGGTGGTCGGTCAGTTCGATATGCTCTCTAAAAATGCGCTTGAAGCACATATATCAACCATACGTAAAAAAGTAAGACAGTTTGATGGCGAACTCCCTATAAAAAATAAACGTGGGTTTGGTTATGTCGCAACAACAAAGTAAAAGTCACTCAATAAAACGTAAACTCGTTAATAATATTAGCGCGGTGATCTCCGTTATATTATTCACTATATTTTTAACTGTTGATTTAAGTGTAGATTCTTGGGTAGAGGAGCAGTTTAATCAATCCCTCACTAATAAAGCTAACTACTTAAAAACCTTAGTAGAGGATGACAACGGTAAAGTTGAGTTTGAATTTTCGGGTAAATTCATGTCGGAATACGAACAAGCCGACGCCAGTGAGTTTTACCAATTATGGCATGGCAGCGAGGTGTTTGAGCGCTCTCAATCGTTACAACTGTATAAAAACACTCAACTGCCTTTTTTAGAACTACCTATAAACGAATCTAAAATAATTGATTACGACTTACCTAACGGACAAAGCGGCCGAGTACTTATAAGCCACTTTGTTGCTAAAAAAGATATTAGAAACACCAACGCATCAGCTACTATTAACAGTATGACCCTGGCAATAGCAGCCCCAACGGCCGAGCTTAATAAAGTACTGATCATTATTGATGTGGTGTTTATTCTCACCTGTGTGATTGGTGTATTTGGCGTGCGCTACTTGGTTACACGCATTGTAAATAAAGGGCTATTTCCGCTACACAACCTGAACGAGCAAATAAAACTTCTCGATATTACAACCGTGGCACAAACTATAGAAAGCGACTTTAAAGTAGAAGAAATAGAGCCTATACGCAATGAACTCAATAAATTCATTACTACTAATCAGCAGCTTTATAGTAATGAAAAACGCCTTACCAGCGATATAGCGCACGAGCTTAAAACTCCCATTGCAGAGCTAATAAGCTTATCCGAGGTCGCACTTAAATACCCAGATGACAAGCGTATTAGCGATACCTATACCAGTGACGTACTCAGTATTTCTGAGCGTATGAAAACCATTGTAAACAACCTGCTCTTATTGCAGCGCTCAACTAGCAGCATAGAATTAAACGCGCAAACTATCGTTTTAAATAATTTGCTCAAACAAACAATTAATGAGCTAACCTTTAAACACCCTAATATTGCCACCCGTATAAATAATACTATTGCAAATAATGTAACCATTATTGCTGACGAGTTTAGCCTTAATACTATTTTATGTAATTTAATAGATAACGCGTTATTTTATGGTTTAACGCAGCACAACATCGAATTAAGTGCCGTAAGTAACCCAAAATCCACTATCATTTCATTAAGTAATAAAGTGGCTACAGTATTGAGCGAACAGCAATTACAAGCTATTTTCGACCCGCTTTATCAGCTAGATTCATCTAGAACTAATAACCACCGTCACGGTTTAGGGTTATCTATTGTGCAGAGCTTATGTAACTTAAATGGCTTTACTATTACGGCTAGTAATACCGAAAACAATACGCTAACGTTTATATTAACGCTGCCCTCCGGGTAAATTTAGGTTAGTATTTACACTACTAATTTTTGAGATTTTAAGGACAAACCATGAATGCTCTTACTCGTATTAGCCACTTTTTTATTGTGGCGTTACTTATAACATTTAGCCTTAACAGCTATGCTGCTCCTGCGTTATACAAAATAGAAAAAAACGGAGTTAATTCCTATTTATTTGGCACTGTGCACGTAGGCGACGCCAGCATGCAAGGCTTGCCTAAAAATGTAACTGATGCAATTGATGCAAGCTCTCAAGTTATTGTAGAGGTAGATATAAACAAACTAACGCCACTGCAAATGCAGCAGCGCTCTATGCCACTCATGCTACTAAAAAACGGTAAAACATTGCAAACTGAGCTCTCTGCAGAAAATTACAATAAACTTAAAGATTATTTTGCCAAAAAGTCGATTGATGTGGCTATGTTTAATGGCTTAAAGCCATGGGCGGTAATGGTAACTATGATGCAAATTGAGTTTCAAAATGCCGGTTATTCAGATAAAACAGGTATTGATAAGCAAGTACTCGCTTACGCCAAAAATAAAGATATTAAAGTAGGGGAGCTGGAGACTCTTGAACAACAACTACAAATGTTTGATGGTATGGAATTATTAAGTAATGAAATGATTGCAGAAACCTTTGAGCAGCTTGCCGACATTAATACCTACTTTATTAAGCTAGTTGATGCCTGGAAAAATGGCGATATGCAAACTCTAACCAATTATTACAATACTAGTTTTGATGATAGTAATTACGGTGAAATTAGTGAGCAAGTAATGCTCATTAACCGCAACAACAACTGGATTAAACAACTAACACCACGTTTAGTAAACGAGCAACTATTTATTGCCGTCGGCGCACTGCACTTACCTGAACAACACGGCTTACTTAAACAATTAAAAGATAAAGGTTTTAACGTTACTCGTCTTTAAAATAAAAAATAGGTTGAGTGATTTTTCATTCAACCTTTCTCTCAGTTTTAATTAAAATCTTCCATTTTTAAGTAATTCTCTATACCGTTAATTTTATCTGCCGCATGATGATTTACATAAATTACCGTGCTGCTGCCTGCGGCGCATATTTTTTCAATCAATAATAGCACTCGCTGTCGGTTTGCCTCATCTAACCCTAAACAGGGCTCGTCTAAAATAAGCAAGGTTGGGTGCTTAACCATAGCGCGGGCAATAAGTAACAATCGCTGATCGCCATACGATAACTGAGTAAACGAGGTATTATATTGCTCCTCCAAACCTATTAGCGCGAGCCATTGTTTGGCAATATTAATTTGTGCATCACTTGGGGTTTGATACAAACCTATACTGTCGTAAAAGCCAGAAACAATAGTATTTAATGCCGAAATACTCACCCTATAATCCATGTGTAGCGCATTCGATATAAAGCCAATATGTTGCTTTATATCCCAAATACTCTCCCCCGTGCCACGCTTAAAGCCAAACACTTCAATATTGTTGTTATAACACTGCGGATTATCGCCAGTAATTAAATTTAATAAGCAGGTTTTACCTGAGCCATTTTTACCAGTTAACTGCCAATGCTGATGTTTATTAATAGTCCAATCAAGCCCTGTAAAAATACTCAAACCACTATAACTTACACTTGCTTGGCTTAGCTTTACCAAGGTATTGCCCGTAAACACTCCTTGAACTTGCGAGCTATCTCGCTCTGGAATATTCAGTTGGCTGTGCTCTAAGTGCAGTAACTTGAGTAAATCGGCTACTTGCTCTGCATTTGGATGCGCTAAAATAGACTGTAAACACCCTTGATTTACATAACCATAATGAGTAATAAAAGCAGGGATTTCGTCTACACGATTCACTACAAACACAAAACTAATATATTCACTTAATTGCGCCAAAATGACATTAAGCGCAGTACTCGACTCTACATCAAGCCCGTCAAAGGGTTCATCAAGCACCACTAAATTAGGCCGCGAACTCAGCGCTTTAATTAATAATAACTTTCGAGTTTCACCGGTTGAAAGCTCTCTAAAATGACGAGCTAGTAATTTCTCAAAGTCTAATATGTTAATTAAACGCAGCGCCAAATCGACATCATAATTGGCTGTACCCAATAACAGCTCTTTCACTGAGCTTTGTTTGTCATTTTTTAGTTCTTTATTAATAAGCTGTTTTTGCGCATCAGATGAAACCAATTGCACAGCATCTATACTGCAACTGCGCTTACCACTACTGTGCTTAGCTTCGCCAGCTAACGCAGCAGTAATAGCTGACTTGCCGGCACCATTAGCGCCAAGTAACAACCAATGCTCGCCTTGGTTAACCTGCCAACTTAGGTCATTAATATAGTAACGACTTTGCCCTTGGCCTTGTAAATAGCCACTAAATGCTTGAAGCTGAATTGACTGCACTGTTTACTCTTATTATTTATTCTACTTAATTTAAATTACCGCAAAGTTAAACTTCGAAGCAACCGCTATTTCCTGCACTGTAAATTATTTCAAGTAATAAGCAGCAAGCAATAAAAAAAGCCCAGCAACTTAGTGCTGGGCTTGCGTTTAGTTCATTAAAACTAGCGGTTTTCTAAGCGATTATAGTCAAACATACCGTATTCAACACCACGATACTGCTTAGCAGCCCGATGTAAAATGTCGCTATACTGCCAAAATTGTGGATGAGTACGGCGAATGCCAAACTTAGATTTTAACGCACGATAATCAGCTTCAATTTGCATCAGTGGTAACTGCTCTGCAAATGCTGCAACTTGCTGTTGATTATTTAAATACCAAATAGCACTTGGATAATCCCCAATAAAACCAGGAACTAGAGTGACAGTATCTTCTTCAAAAGCTCGCTGACCTTCTTCGTTAAGTAAGCTAGAGATATTGTAATGTGCGTTATGATGAATAATGGTATACGCTTTATGGCTATTGTCTGTTTGCTTAACCAATACATAAGATACAGGTGGCAATAAGTTAATTGCCTTAACAGGCATAGTATTAATACTTGCTAACGGCCCAGAAACGTTAGTGTAATCGTAATGCTCGCTAAGTACGGGCGATAATGCCGTTTTAATTAAGCCATAAAGCTCATGTTGCGGATCATCGGTTTTATAAACTATTCCGCTAGGTTGGCTAAACTCTTGGTTACTTTTAAAGAACTTAGATAAGCTAGGCGGTGACTTACGATACCAACTACTTTTAATTTGCTCTCGTTTATCTTCAGGTAATAGGCCAAGAAAGTTACCCTCTCCCTCTAAACGTAAAAAATCCATATATAAACGTGTAACGAGTTGGTGCCCTACATTGCCGTATACATCAAATCCAGCAACCAATAAATAGTGAATGCGCTCAAATAAAGCATAATCAAGCACCCACATAGTTTTAGGCTCTTGTCCAATTAAGCCTTTCACAACCGTAGCACTGTCTGAGTGACGAAATACAGTTAACGCAGCATTTTTATTAACACCATCACCTTTCCACAATAAATTAGTGGTTAAGTGATCGCCATTTTTAAACAGCTCATTAGCCAGCTCAACTTTAGCTTTTAAGTAACGTTTTTCGCGCACCGAATATTTAATCCAGCTTTTAATCGCTAATGCGTTACTTTCTTCAGCGGCAGGTAGCTCAAGCGCATCTTCGTGCTGAATCAGCATTTCACCTACAGCAGGAGTAGCCACTTTTTTAGGATCAGCAAATGCAACCCAAAAATGATCATTTATGACGTTAAGTGCAATTTGCCCACGACAAACCGGCCCTTTAATAAAGCCCATAATTATTAACTCAGCTTCATCAAGCATAAACTGATATTTTGAGTCGATTGGAATCACTTCATAGGTTTTAAAAGGATTAGAGGCAGCCTTTGGCTCATAGCTTGGCATGCTCGCTACCGTATATTCAGGCTCTATAAACTGCTGATATAAACGCGTTAGCTTTGCATCATTTAATTTAAGTGGCAAATGTGTTTTTGACAAAATAGTTGAGCGTTCATGCATCATTCGATAGTAAACACGTTCAACATTAGGATCATCATAAGGACGACGTGTGCTAATGAGTTTAATATCTTCACCGGGTGGTGTACTTGAGCGCACTAATTTAAAAAAGGTTTGCGTGTTTTCTGGAGTGAAATAGATGTTTGCTAAAAACCAATGCTCGTAAATATAACGCGCAGAAAGCTGATACTTTAAACTATCTTGATTTAAAAATGCTTCCCAACGCTTAATTTGTTGTAGCTCAAACGCTGTTGGCGGTGCAATATTGGCCATTTTACCACCGTTTTTCAGCCAATTTTGTAAGTGCTTAAATTCCTCACGCGATACGCCTGGCAAACCATAAGGCATACCACCATGTGGTTGATCATCCGCCAACCTATCAAACTCTCCCATAGTGGCACAGGTTTGAGAGCGACTTAACGAAAAATCAAAATCATCATCATCAAGTACTTCATTGTTAGCAATATCAGAGCTTTGCTTTAGCACTAAGCTATTAAATAACACACTGCCTGCTAAGTTTGCTTCTATGCTTTGCTCGCGCTCATTTAGCACCGGCGAAAAACCTTTATCACGCCATTGCTGGGTATTATCTGCATCAAACAACAAACGGCTCGGTGTAGTGGCTAATAAACGCGTACCATCATAGACCAGCTCTTTACTTAAACCTCTATCAATGCCTTCGGGAGATGAGAGCTTAAGCTGACATGGTGCATCGTAGCAACCGTGGCAAACTACACAGCGTGTATCAAGCACTGGCTTTACATTTTGTAAAAAATCAGCCCCCTCAATTGTACTATGTAAAACCATACGATCTTGTGTTTGCTCAGGGCCAAATAAATCATTGTAATGAGCATTACCTAAATACGCACAGCCACTTAAAATAATCAGTATTAGCGTACTTATTACGACTTTTCTCATCATTCGTCCTCATCGCCTAAATCAAACGTAGGCATCATATCCATTTGTGGAGAAACAAATGTTTGTTGATCTGCTGTAATCAGTACTGCACTTAATAATGGCCCGCGGGTTAAAGTTAATTGTGCATCATGCTGTTGCTCTGCAATATCTGCCAGTTCAGGGTTAACTATTGTTAACTGATAGCTCTCAACACTAATTGCTATACTACTGTCTTCACTAGGGTTTTGACATAGTTGAGTCAGCAATTCGTCATCTAGTGGCAATGAAATTTCAAAGTCAGGTTGCTCTAAATCTCTGTCACTTAAAGTGTCATCAAAAAGAAATAAAGGAAGGGTTAAAGTGCTATCTTGTTCAAATTCCATTGTGCTGATTCTCTCAATACGGCTATACAGGCTATTTATAAAACAATTATAGCAAATAATAAGATCAAAAATTAGCGAAAGTTATCAACACTAACTACACCTATATACTGTAGCTAGTGATAAAAAAAGAATAACTACATTATTAATTCAATCATATTCACAGGTTAGGTTTCACCTTATTCGCCGGTGGTGATGTTTTTTATGATTTTAGTGTCGGGTATCGCGTTGCTCGCCCGACCTACGTGTTAGGTGTTGGATGAGTGTATATTAATTATACGAACCTCACTTTCCTGCAGACGTAAAAAAGCCCGACTATTTCTAGTCGAGCTTTCTATAATTTGGAGCCTGGTAATGTCGTGGTGCCCACAGCAGTGGAGAGTCACAGTGCAAATGCGACACACTCATTAGTCAGTGGTGATATTTTTATGATTTGAGTGTCGGGAGTCGCTGCGCTCGCCCGACTTACGTGTTAGGTGTTGGATGAGTGGGCATTAATTGTACGAACCTTACTTTCCTGCAGACGTAAAAAAGCCCGACTATTTCTAATCGGGCTTTCTACAATTTGGAGCCTGGCAATGTCCTACTTTCACATAGCAAATGCTACACTATCATCGGCGCTGTTT